>JAQSXM010000405.1 GCA_029256645.1 Sporomusa sp.
ATAATGATAGCTATTTATTCACTGTATTAAGGTATATACATAATAACCCCGTTGATGCCGGACTAACCACAGCGCCAGACCAATACCGATGGAGTAGTTATAATGAATACCTGAAGTCGCATAGCCTGGTAGATGTCGATTTCATTTTGGGAGCGATGAGTAGAGATCAGTTTGTACATTTTCATCAACAGCGAGATAATAATAACTTTTTAGATATTAAAGAAGATAGCTTTAGAATGACCGATGCCGAGGCAAAAGTAATCCTCCATGAGGTTAGCGGAGCAGAAAGTACCACTGCTTTTCCGGCTTAAGTATCATAGATCGAAATAGATTTATTAAGGAGTTACGAAAAAGAGGCTTATCGATCAGGCAAATCTCCAGGCTGACTGGGATAAGTAAAGCAATTGTTGAAAAAAATTAGCAAGACAGAACCACCGTCCCCTCGTCTCCATGAAATCTATTGCTGTTTGATGAGCTTTGCAGGAATTTTAGGATAAGTTGGTAAAGTAGTATATTGACAAATATTCGCATGCTATTGAGCATACTAGAAATGCTCGGCATTGTATTGATACTTATAGATTCAGCCGGCTAAGATCACGGGGGGAACCATCTTGCATTTAAAATCAGGCATTGTAACGGCATTATTTATTGCGTTAAGTTTTATCGGGGCTAATGTAAAGGTGTTGGGGAGCATTGCCTTTGACTCAATGCCGGCATTTTTGGGAACACTGCTGCTTGGGGCGTCCTATGGCGCCGTTATTGGTGCTGCCGGGCATTTCCTGACAGCGTTATTGTCAGGATTCCCTTTGACACTGCTTGTTCATATTATCACAATGGGTATTATGGCGGTTACTATGGCCGCTTTTGGCATAATTTACCGGCGTTTTGCAGCTGATAACCGATTTTCAGTACACGGGGCATTGGTAGCAGGGATTGTTGCTGTCTTACTTAATGGGCCGGTAGGCTTATTTGTTTTATCGCCATTATTGGCGCCCATGATAGGTCAGGCCGGAATAATAGCCTTGATGCCGATTGTTTCCGGTGTAGCTGCGCTTAATGTGCTCTTAGCAGTTGTTATATACCGGATGTTGGGCAATGCTCAGGCAAGAGAGGCAAAGGATAAATAAATATGAAAATAAAAAAAGTAAGAGACTTGACCTTAGTAGATCTGGACCAGGATAAAACCATGGTAATAGCCTGTGACAGTTGTGGCAGTATTGGCCTGAAAGACGGCGACGTGCTGAAGGTTTCCCCCTTTATCACCGGCAAATATGCGGCCAGGGTGGCTATTCTGGAGGTTGTGTGCGCCGGGGCTGAGGTCATTTGTTTGACAAATACCATCTGTAATGAAATGGACCCTACCGGCAAGGCTATTATCCAGGGCATTGAGGAGGAACTAAAGGAGGCCGGTATTAGCGAGATTGTCCTGACAGGCAGTACAGAAGAGAACTTTTCAACAGTAATGACCGGCTTGGGGATAACGGCAGTTGGTCTTGTTGAGACTAAAAAACTGAAGGTAAATAATATCAAGGGCGAGGCGTTGCTGGTTGCCCTTGGACAGCCTAAGGTTGGCCAGGAGGTACTGAACACCAGGCAAGAGGAGCATGTGGGTTATGGCACGATTAAGCAGCTGCTGCAGGAAGAGGAAGTATTTGAAATAATTCCTGTTGGCTCCAAAGGGATATTATATGAAATGCAGGAATTAGCGCGTAATAACCAGCTGCAACTCACGGTATATGATCATGTCGGGATTGATATCAATAAATCGGCCGGACCCAGCACTGTTGTTATTGCTGCAGTCAGCGCTAATTATTTCAGTAAATGGGATATTGCGGGCACTATGGTGTTGCTGGGAAAAGTATCGTTGGAGGCATTGGCATCCCAATAACATATCCTGTATCACAGTAGTATTAATGCACAAGTCAGCACCGGTAACAGGTTGTTGGCTTTTTTTATACCGGTAACAAGCTTGTCTTAGGAACAGCAAAATACTGAAGGTGTGGATTTAACCTAAATACCGCATAATAACATGAGATGTTTGGTTAGAGGTGCAAATGTTTACAATCTTAAAAGGTGGCACTATCTTTGCCCCTGAAGACCTGGGGGTGCAGGACCTTCTGATCGCCGGAGCGGTAATTGCCCATATCGCTCCTGGTATCAAACCAGCTCCTGAGTATGGCCAAACGCAGGTGATTGACGTGACCGGCAGGCGTATTGTGCCAGGCTTTATTGATCAACATGTTCATTTACTGGGCGGCGGCGGCGAGGGGGGTTATGCCACTCGCACGCCGGAGGTCGTGTTAAGCGACATTACTATGGCGGGCATAACGACCGTAGTAGGCTGTCTGGGTACTGATGGCATTACCCGCAGTATGGCCGGGTTATTGGCGAAAGCCAGGAGCCTCGAACTAGAGGGAATCTCTGCTTATATCTATACAGGGGCGTATGAGGTGCCGCCGCCGACAATTACGGGCAGTGTACGCTCCGACCTGGTGCTTATTGACAAAGTAATTGGTTGTGGTGAGATTGCGATTAGTGACCATCGCTCCTCGCAGCCAACCCCAGCTGAGCTTGCCAGGCTGGCAGCTGAAGCCCGGGTGGGTGGTTTATTAAGCGGCAAAGCAGGTGTGTTGCATCTGCATATTGGGGGCGGGGCACGCCAGCTTAGTCTGATTTTTGACATCATAACTGAAACCGAAATCCCGGTGGCTCAGTTTGTGCCTACCCATATCAACCGCAGCTGGGACCTGGTTAACGCCGGCATCAGGCTGACTCAAATCGGCGGGGTTATTGATTTTACTGCTGCCGCGTCCGACGAGTCCGGTCAGGATGCTTTCCTCACCGCAGCGCAGGCAATTGAGCATTGTCTGGAACAGGGGGTATCCATTGACTGTATGACAATAAGCTCAGACGGCCATGGCAGTCTGCCGGTATTTGACGGCAAGGGGGGCATAAGCGGGCTGAAAGTTGCTAAAATGACCGGCCTGCACGCGGAGATCAAAAACCTGACAGCCAGCGGGCTCCCGCTTAATCAGGCCCTGCGGCCAGTCACGATTAACCCGGCCAAAATTCTCAAGCTATACCCGGAAAAAGGGGTACTGCAGCCTGGTAGTCATGCCGATATTGTCGTGCTTGATGAGAATCTCAACATTGAACATGTTTTTGCCAAAGGCAAGCTGCTTGTTCACCGGGGACAGGCCAGTGTCAAAGGGACCTTTGAGTAAGCAGCTATTTGCAACAAAGGCGTTTATGGCGCAGTTGGGTAGTGTGTGACCCTGACTGGAAAATACTTTAGCGCGTGTAGATAGCCAGCAATTTAAGGAGGAATTTTAGTGAGACGCACAATTCAGGTAGAAGAAAAGCTGCCGCTCATTGAAACGCTGCCACTAAGCCTGCAGCATTTGTTTGCCATGTTTGGCGCCAC
>JAQSXM010000406.1 GCA_029256645.1 Sporomusa sp.
TGAACACCACATTCCTCGGCAATCAAGAATCTTGTCCCCATTTGAATTCCAGCGGCCCCCATCACCAGTGCGGCTGCCAGGCCACGGCCATCTGCAAACCCACCGCCGACAATCACCGGGATATTGATGAGTGGGATCACCTGTGTCATCAGCGCCATGGTAGTAAGCACCCCAATATGCCCGCCAGCCTCCATGCCCTCAATCACGATCGCATCAGCACCACTGTCCTCCACGCGTCTGGCCAGCTTGACATTAGGTACTACCGGGATTTTCTTTACGCCAGCCTCAGTAAGCTGTTCAAAAAAAGGCACAGGGTTACCGGCCCCCAATGTAACAAAGGCAGGCCGCTCCTCACAAACAACCTTAATAATTTCGTCTTTATCTGCAGCCATAAGCTGAACATTAACGCCAAAGGGCTTATCGGTCAATTGTTTAGCCAGTCTGATTTGATCCCTGACATAATTCGCATCATGACCGCCGGCTGCAATTATACCTGCACCGCCAGCGGCAGAAACGGCGGCTGCTAGCTTAGCATCCGAAATCCAAGCCATGCCTCCCTGAAAAATCGGATATGTTATACTAAGAAGGTGGGTCAGTTTAGTATCCATGTTATCCCTCCATTACTATCTAAACTATTTTCTTCACTGTTAAGCCAAATAATTCCTGCTAATGTTTTTCAATAGCAATAATTATTGTGCACAAAAATTATTATTGTAGTTTTCCTATATATTGATGAAATAACTCTTTACAATATTGCTCAATCTAACTATAATGAAAAGCTGTATAAATCATATCTTGTCAGCGAAAACCCATTAGTTTTTTCGTTAAATCGACGTTTTCAGGGAATTAGCAAAAAATTTGGCGATTTTTCCTATTTGAACCTATAAATTGACTTAAAGGAGCGATATAGTCGTGAAAGTACTTGGTAAACAATTAACTGTCGATATGTATGGCTGCAGCTTTGACAACCTTAACAACCTTGAACTGGTTAAGAACGCGATGCTTGCAGCAGTAGCAGAGACCAATGTGACCCTGCTGAACTTATCCTATCATAAGTTTGAGCCCCAAGGACTGTCTGTCCTAGCTCTGTTAGCCAAGAGCCATATGAGTATTCACACCTATCCTGAGCTCGGTTACGCTGCTGTTGATTTCTTAATTTGTGGTGACCAGAGCCGTTCCGATAAGGCTCTTACAGTATTAAAGAGCTTCTTAAAGCCAGAGAAGACTAAAACAACACACATCATGCGCGGCGATTTTGGATCTCAAAAAGACATGAAGCCCCGCATTAAAGTAAGCATTGCCCCGCTGCGCCGTGTCCGTAATACAAGTGCAAAAGTATGGCGCTTCCTGCGTAATAAATAAAAATAATCAGCCAGCGTTTTCAATCGCTGGTTTTTTTATTGAATAAATAGAAAATTTTAGGATAAACTATTGACAAATTCACCAAAATAGATAATAATATTCCATAGATAATAATACTAAATTAATTAGGGGGTATTTTAACATGAGTAATACTGATAACAATTTAGCTGCCGCTTTTGCTGGCGAGTCGCAAGCTAATCGTAAATATTTAGCTTTTGCCAAGCAAGCAGATATTGAAGGCCATGCTCAAGCAGCAAAGCTTTTCCGTGCAGCCGCTGAGGCTGAAACTATTCATGCTCACACTCATTTAAAAACTTTGGGTGGAATTAAATCTACAGCCGAAAACCTTAAATCAGCTGTAGCAGGCGAAACTTATGAATTTGAGTCTATGTATCCGGAGTTTATTAAAGAAGCTAAAGAAGAAAACAATACCGCCGCTTTACGCACTTTTAATCTGGCTAATGAAGCTGAGAAAGTTCATGCTGTGCTTTATCAGAAGGCTCTCGACAATCTTGGTAAAGGCGAAACCTACGAATATTTCTTGTGTAGCGTATGTGGTCATATTGCTGAAAAAGAAGCTCCTGAGAAATGTCCTATCTGTGGTGCCAAGTCCCAGGCCTATAAAAACGTAGGCTAAATGATACATAAGAACCTGACATTCTTGGTCAGGTTTTTTTATAAGAAACCCCCACCTAAATTTATTGGGTGGGGGTTTTCTTATGTAAGAAATAGATCGCGATTATTGCGCAAACCGACGTAAGATACCCTCCAGCATCCGTGCATGCCGTGCTTCATCTTTGGACGACTCATTAAAATAATCTCGTACCGTTTCCAGACCCAGCTCCTGAGCTTTCTCAGCTGCTTGCTTCTTGCCCTGATTGGCAAAGGTTTCACCCTCTAGCATCTGCCTAAGGTTCTCGAATAAATCCTCCTGAATCATGCCGTTAAATTCTGCAAAGCGAGCTGCATGTTCAGCCTCTTCCCAGGCTAACGTTTTCAGTACTTCAGCAATCTCCGGATATCCTTGGCGCTGAGCCAGTCTGGCAATAGCCAGATATAGACCTGCTTCTGTCGTTTCTCCCGTAAAGTTTTGTTTAACGATACGTTCTAGTTCTGTCCCCTTAGCTTCACCGATAATATTTTCCACTGTCAATTCTCTTTTCATTATAGACCTCCTCTTTAGTTTCTTTGTTGAACACTATGTAAAATTTTAGCTGCCACTTCAGAATTCACCTTTTGGATATCCCCCAGATACATCAACGTACTGCCTCTGTATTCCTGAACCTCACCTAACAGAATCACTTCCAAACTCGCCCGAATGATGTTGATAATACATTCATCATCATGATAAACATTACAGTTTCGGCACTGATTCAACAAAAAACCAATCGAGTTAATCACAGCATCAGTATCATATACCTTGGTATCACTATAAGGTATATCGTGCATACCATTACTGATAAACTCACTCTTTTGTTTAAGTACTGTCAGCAGTGATTTTTTGCAAAATCCTATCAGACATTTCTCCTTTTTACATTGATCGCATAATTCCTCTTCCAAACAACATTTGCCTATTTCTGAGATCAAACTATCAATCTGCAAAACAATCTCCTCCTTTTCACTATAATGTATATAACTTATATTATTGGCTCTATGTTTACATATTTTCAAAAACTTTCCATAATTATTATATCAATAACAATTGTCTTTAGCAAGTTATTTTTATATAGTTTTAATATTTTAAATTAAAAATAAATACCCCTTTGCAAAAGTGTTTGTCTGGACCACACATTATTTGAAATTCTATTGTACTTAGAACACTAAGGTACTTTTGAACACTTATGCTTTTGTTATACAAAACAAAAACCACTCACTTTCGTGAGTGGTTAATCAAACCAGCAACTTCCTAATGACTAAGTCTGTTCAGCCAAGTCTACGACCGTCTATAGCACCCCATTTGTGCGATGCTGTTACAACTAGTAAGCCGCCAACCATCCCTCGTAAATCAATCTCGTAGCGACGGTATCGTTGTCACTGAGGGCGTCCCCTCCGACGT
>JAQSXM010000407.1 GCA_029256645.1 Sporomusa sp.
GCAATCCAATGCTTTGCGCGTCGATCCGCGCCGGATTGTGTGGCGGCGGGTCGTGGATATGAATGACCGGGCGCTGAGAAATATTATTATTGGCTTAGGCGGGAAAGCCCACGGTGTACCGCGTGAGGATGGATATGACATTACGGTTGCTTCTGAAGTGATGGCCATTTTATGTCTGGCCGGGGATCTGGAGGATTTGAAAAATCGTCTGGGCCGTATTGTCGTTGCCTATACCTATGATAATGAACCAGTCACTGTCAGCATGCTTAAAGCACAGGGTGCAATGGCGGCCTTATTGAAGGAGGCAATCAAACCTAATCTGGTTCAGACGCTGGAACATGTGCCGGCTTTTATTCATGGTGGTCCTTTTGCCAATATTGCTCATGGCTGTAATAGTGTTATGGCAACAAAGCTAGCTCTAAAACTGAGTGATTATGTTGTGACAGAAGCCGGTTTTGGCGCTGATCTGGGAGCCGAAAAATTCTTTGACATTAAGTGCCGTTATGCAAATCTTAAACCCCAGGCGGCAGTAATTGTTGCTACTGTACGGGCGTTAAAAATGCACGGCGGTGTACCGAAAACAGCGCTCACAATTCCCGATGTGCAGGCTGTAATTGAAGGTGCAGCCAATCTGGAAAAGCATATTGAAAATATTACTAAGTTTGGTGTGCCGGCAGTAGTAGCAGTAAATGTTTTTCCTACTGATACGGCAGAAGAATTGGCAGCGGTTGAAGCTATTTGCCAAAAGGCAGGTGTACCGGTGTCAATTTCCAATGTGTGGGCCCAAGGTGGTCAAGGGGGACTTGACTTAGCTCGGGTGGTGCTCGAATTGGCAGATGGCGGTAGTGCGCAGTTTGCGCCTATTTACCCATTAGATGCCTCCTTGGCAGATAAAGTGCGTATTATTGCCAGAGAAATCTATGGTGCAGCAGGGGTTGCCTTTACGAAAGAAGCAGAGAAAACGATCAATGAAATCGACAAAATGGGCTATAGCCACTTGCCGGTGTGTATGGCCAAGACGCAGTATTCTTTTTCTGATGATGCAAATCTGCTCGGCAGGCCGCGTGATTTTGTTGTCACCGTACGCCAGGCCCGGGTTGCGGCAGGTGCGGGATTTATTGTCATGCTGACTGGTGATATTATGACGATGCCCGGGCTGCCTAAGTTTCCTGCAGCTGAGAAGATCGATGTAGATAAAAATGGGCGTATTACCGGCCTGTTTTAGGAGGAGTTTCATGACAGTTCTATTAGACGGCAAACTGGTGGCCGCGGAGCGAAAAGGGCGTATTCAAACAAAAATTGCTGCATTGGCTGCACAGAATATTACGCCCTGCTTAGCAATTGTACTAGTTGAAGGAGATGCCGCTTCCCGGATCTATACTGACCGGATGACTAAATTAGCGGAAACAATGGGAATTGCTGTTGTTGTGAAGGAACTGTCTGCTGAGGTCACTCAAGCAGAGTTGATACACGTGGTTAGTGAGCTGAGTGCTGATCCGTCTGTGCAGGGTATCCTGCCGATGATGCCTCTGCCTGCTCACCTAGATGCTGATCAAATTGCCGCACACATTCAGCCAGACAAGGATATTGACGGCTTGAATCCGCTGACCATTGGTCTGGTTACAGCCGGAAAAAGCCTGGCTGCGCCTTGTACGCCGCGTGCTGTGATGGCTATTTTAGATCATTATCATATTGAACTTAGTGGTCGCAGGGCCGTCATTATCGGCCGCAGCAACGTTGTGGGCAAGCCGCTTATTCAACTGCTGTTATCACGGAATGCGACAGTTATGGTCTGTCATTCTAAAACGCAGGATTTGGCCGCAATAGTCTCACAAGGGGATATTGTTATTGCTGCAGTGGGTAAAGCAAATTTAGTGAAGGCGAACATGATTAAACCCGGAGCTGTCGTTATTGATGTAGGTATCAATGAAGTTAACGGAAAAATGGTGGGCGACGTTGAATTTGAAAGTGTAGCGCCTATAGCTGGCTTCATTACCCCTGTGCCGGGTGGTGTAGGGTCCGTTACTACCACGATGGTGTTGGAAGCAGTGCTGCAGGGATATAAGTAAAAGCCAGGCTGCACAGCTATAGGGATTGGTTTGTCAGAGCCGGTGGCTGAAGCAGCTAAACAGGCAGTGAGAGTAGCTGATTATTTACGGGGGGAAGGCCATGCATGAGATGGCAATTGCCCAGGGGATTCTGGACATCGCAGTACAAGAAGCAACTCTGAATGGTGCTGAAACGATTACTCGAATTAAACTTCGGATAGGCGAAATGACGGGAGTGCAACCGGAAGCTCTAACTTTTTGCTTTGAAGCATTAGCAGCTGAGACACCGGCAGAAGCGGCGATATTGGAAATTGAACTTGTGCCGTTAATAGCCGAGTGTCAGTCCTGTGGTCAGCAATTTGGTGTTGAAAGATATCGATTTTGTTGCCCATCCTGTTCATCGGGATCGGTAAAAACTTTATCAGGACGGGAATTGCAAGTGGAACATCTGGAGGTTGAGTAATGGAAATCAAAGTGATGGCTAACATCCTTGATAAAAATGACCGGATTGCAGCTGACATAAACTGCCGATTAAGCAAAAAGGGTATTTTTGTACTTAATTTACTGGGATCACCGGGCTCGGGTAAAACTTCCTTATTGGAGAAAACCATCGACGTACTAAAGAGTGAGTTGCGCTTGGCAGTCATTGAAGGTGACTTGTTTACTTCAAAAGATGCCGAACGGATTAACAGTCACGGGATACCCGTTATCCAAATCAATACAGGCGGCGGTTGTCATCTGGACGCCATTATGGTACAAAATGTACTGGATCGCCTGCACTTAGATGAATTAGACATGATTATTATTGAGAATGTTGGTAACCTCGTTTGCCCAGCGGAGTTTAATATTGGTGAAGATGCAAAAGCAACTGTTCTCAGTATTACTGAAGGTGAAGATAAACCGCTTAAATACCCGTTAATGTTTAAACAAGCGAGTGTAACTGTTTTAAATAAAGTTGATTTATTACCCTATACCTCCTTTGATATGGAGGCAGCTATTGACGATATTATCAGCATCAACCCACGCATGACTCTTATCCAGGCCTCCTGCCGAACAGGTGAAGGACTGCAACCCTGGTTTGACTGGCTGCGTGAACAAGTGCACAATAAGCAGGCAAGGAGTTAAGAGTCAATGAGTGATATAACAAGACAAGAGCAAGAAATTGAGTTACTGCGCAATCAGTTAAATTCTTTAGTGATAGAGAAGCAAGGCAATCTGAATCATCCTGCAGTCATGTTTTTAAGTGCCCGCTTAGATAAGCTGATTGTGGAATGCCAAAAAAATAAAGAGAGTTTTAGCTTAAAATAGTGATAATGGTATGTTAAGTTTCCGTTTGGAATAAAAAAATTCCAGCTATGGAAACAATAG
>JAQSXM010000408.1 GCA_029256645.1 Sporomusa sp.
CTCTGGTAACGAAGTGTCCAGCGTGATTCGAATAAGCTATGGCCAGCACAGCTTTCTTATTACCGGGGATTTGGAAGCTCCGGGGGAGGCCACGCTGCTGACCCATGGTGTTTTGCCTTGTACTGTGTTAAAGGTCGGTCATCATGGTTCTAAAACATCGAGTACTGTGCCATTTCTACAGGCGATTTCGCCGAAATTTGCCGTTATTTCTGTTGGTTACGGCAACCGGTTTGGGCATCCCCATCAAGAGACACTAAAACGGTTAATGGCAATAGAAACACTGATATATCGTACAGATAAGATGGGCGCCATAGTTTTTCAATCTGACGGAAAAGACATAGCAGTAGATACTTATATAAAATAATAATTAAGAATGGTGACATATGGATTATAAAGCGGTAATGACATCCCTTAAGCAGAATAAAATTGCTCCGTCTTACCTTATCTATGGTGAGGAAACATATCATGCCCGGCAGGTGGAGCAGGCATTAATTAACGCTGTTGTGGCACCTGAGGACCGGGATATGAACCTTATTGTGTTTGAGTCTGATCCAACTGTGGCAGAATTGGTCAACACGATTGAAACAATACCCTTTATGGGCGGTAAAAACCTGATTATTGTCCGTAACACGGCTCTGTTCAGTGCCGGACGCAAGAGCGGCACTGAGGAGGTACCTGATAAAGCCGATCCTTCAACTGAACGTCTGCTAAATCTATTTGGTAATATGCCTGCTTATAGTCATATTGTGTTTATTACAACTGATAAGGCTGATAAACGCCGGAAGTTGTATAAATCCCTTGAGAAAAATGGTGTAGTTTTGGAAGTAGCGCCAATAAAGGGCAAGGATTTGCGTGCTTGGCTGCTAGAACGGCTTGCCGAACTAAAGGTAAAAATGGCACCTGACGCCCAGGAGCATTTATTGGCGGCAGTTAGCTTGATGCCTCAGGTTTCGCTTGATTTTATAAATAATGAGTTAGAAAAAACAGTCTTATTTACGGCTGGAAAAACGCTTATTACCCGGCAGGATTTACTGGAAATTTTGTCAGCAGTTCCGGAGGTATCCATCTTTGCTATGATTGAAGCATTGAGCCAAAGGCAAACCCCGCAGGCAATTTCATTACTGCGCGAAGAACTGACTGCAGGTGAACACCCGGTTCGGATACTGGCACTCCTGGCCCGGCAAATCAGGCAATTATGGCAGGTTAAAGAATTGTTGAATAAGGGTTATGGCAGCCGCGAGGTAGCTGAATTCTTAAAGGTACCTGGTTTTATTGGCGAGAAGCTGGCTAAGCAGAGCAGGGCTTTTACTGTTGTCAAACTTAAAGCCGCTACGCTCAGTTTGGCTGCGGCTGACCGGGATCTAAAAACAAGCCGGACAGGACCGGTAGTACTGGAGAAAATAATAATTGAATTGTGCGAGTTGGAAACGAATCACTAACTTAGATAAATTCAGTAGTAAAAAACCCCGTACAATGTACGGGGTTTTTTGTATAGACGATACGAGCAGTACACCCTTTGGATATATGCGGAGACCAGATACTTTATTACTTTTTAAGATGATAAGGTAATGTAGATACAATCACATTCTCGCGTAATATCAGCAAGGTCCGGAGAATCCATCCAGTCTGGTTGTGAAGCAGCCTGTGCCACCATTTTGCTGGCTCAAACTCAGGGATAACAATTGTATCAAACTCAGGGATAACAATTGTAATGTAGTGATAAATGCTCTTTTGCATTTCTAATTCACTTACATATCCTAACACTGGTTGAACGATTGATCGATAAGGCGAGTAGAGTACACGAAGGGGAATGTCTAAGTTTAGATTGTTCCATTTTTCTTTGAATCTTCGACAGTCTTCCTCATCTGTATAAACATACAGGACAATAATATCCCCGCCAAGAGTTTTGGAATACCTGATTGACGCGGCAACTACCTTGGTGATACCGGAGATCGGAACTATTACAAGGTTTTTAGGCTGATAGATCTCTAAACGATTGATGAAATCCTCTGGGGAAACACGCAATTGGTTTGCTGTGGTTATATAGTGAGAGTGAATGCTCTTTAATATATAAATCATAGTCGGAATAAAGACTATAACAATCCAGGCGCCATGGCTAAATTTTGTTATAGAAATTACAAGTACAACGATACCTGTTACACAAGCGCCGAAGCTATTGAGGGCAACACGGGAAATCCAACCCGTACCTTTTTCCCGCCTCCACTTTACAACTAGACTGGTTTGGGCAATGGTAAAAGAAAGAAATACGCCGATTGCATATAGCGAAATCAAGTGCTCAACATTACCGTTAAAAACAATAATTAGTGTTGCTGAAATGAAACTTAGCAGCAGAATACCTTTGGAGTAGCCAAGCCGCTCGCCTTTTTCGCCCAGATATCGCGGAACATAGGAATCGCGGGCCATAATCGACAAAAGTGGGGGCAGTCCATTATAAGCAGTATTTGCAGCCAGGAACAAAATGAGCATAGTCGTTATTTGTATATAATAATACGCCCAGCCCCGTCCCACTATCTGTTCTGCAAGCTGGGAGAGCATGGTTGCGTTTTCTTCAGGCAACAGGTGATAGTGCATAAATAAAAACGATATCCCGGCAATCATAAAACCGAGGAGCGCCGCCATGGAGTAAGTCGTTTTTATCGCGTTTTTTACTGAGGGTTCTTTAAACATTGTGACTCCGTTTGAGATAGCCTCTATGCCGGTCATAGAACTACAACCGTTCGCAAATGCTCTTAATGCGAGGATGATAATTACCCAATCGGCTTGCTGTTTAACTAAAGATGCAGCAGGAATAATTGGGGCGATGCCAGTAAGCGCCTTATAAATTCCAGTTCCAATCAAACATGTTATTCCTAATATAAAAAGGTATGTTGGCCACACAAAGATATTAGACGATTCCCTGACTCCCCGTAGGTTGAATACTGTTAGAACTCCAAAAAGAACAACTAGGTTAATTGACATTTCCTTCCCGATAAGAACTGGAAACGCAGATACCAGGGCATCTGTTCCTGCTGAGACGCTTACCGCAACAGTAAGAACATAGTCTGCAATCAGTGAGGCTGCTGCGATAAGTGCAGGCGTTTCGCCTAAATTCTGCAAAGCGATAGAATATGATCCGCCGCCGCCAGGATTTGCCCTTGCAACCTGGACATAAGACAGCGTTACAGTGGCAAGGAGGGCAATTACTGCTATGGTGGCGTAGCCGAAATACCCATAGATAAGCATACCCGGAATGGCTAATGTTACGATGATTTGTTCTGGTCCATAGCCAACTGAGGATAATGCATCTGATGAAAAAATAGATAATGCCTTCCATTTGGGTAATTTTTCCTGTGCGCCTTCCTCTGTCCTAAGCGGTTTGCCGATAATCAAATGTTGAAAGTTAAACATGTACTTAGTAGCCTCCTTGGTAATACAGACGATAACAGATAGTATATCACAACACCTGATCAATTACTTTATCATAAGGTGAGGCCTCTTAGATTACACGGTGTCTATATTGTCGAGAAATATTAGCTTTGCCTCGATTGAGGTTGGGAAAAGATCAAGAATGATGCAAGTGAACCAGCGTTGGGATCGCTTATTAGTTGATGAACCAGGATTGAGCATTAGGACTTTATTTTTGGTACAGATTAATGGTTGATGACTATGGCCGAAAATAATAATATCCAAATTTTGTTGTTCAAAAGCTGCGTAAGCTCTGTCTAACGTACACTTTCCCTTTCCATGTCCGTGGAAGATGCCAAGCTGGTAGGAACCAAGCAAAATTATTTCTTTTTCCGGAAGTGAGTTCCGAATAATACAGGAATCTGCATTTCCATGCACACCATAAAACCGGCCAGTGTCCTGCAATCTTTTTACAATACCTTCGTCGGTGTAGTCGCCGGCATGTATGATAAAGTCTATTTGTCCAAGCCGGACTAATAAGGCTTCAAGCTTAGTAGTTCTATGTTTCAAATGAGTGTCTGATATAACTGCTATTCTCATAGAAAGACCTGCCTTCACTGTAAAATAATCACAACATAGTTAGTATTTGTTCGCGATAATCTCCCCAGTCATTATTTAATTGCAGAAACGAGTCAATAATATGAGCAACAGTAGTAATTTTTAATAATTTTTAAAAGAGCCGATAACCACCATGCTGGGGTTATCGGCTCTTTTAAAAATTATCTCAAAAACATAAAGGATTAATTTAATATTAGTAGAATAAATATACTATAGTAGAAAAAAATAATTCTTTTATTCCACATAATATAATGGGTCTCAGCCTGATGGCATTCCTGTAGTTCACTTAAATATGCAGAATTCCTATTTGCCATCAAGGGCAGCAGGCGCTGCGAGCTTAAGTCCGTAGCGATCGTTAATCGAAAAATACTGGGCTTCATCTTCCCCTGTGTTTAATATTTCATGTGTTACATTTGCATCAAACAAGATACAGTCTCCCTCATCTAAGTCATAGATTCCGGAGTCTATTAAGACCGTAATTTTACCCTTTGAGACAACAAGGTACACCCTTACCCCCATGCTCAGAGGCGGCAATATTCCGGTGGAAGCAGACTTAGGTAATGAAACCTGAAATATCTCAAGAGAACTCAGACCGTTGGAGGGGGAAACAATTAAGCTTTCAACCCTGGATATAGGGTCGTATAGCACTTTACGTTGATTCTTTTTTACGATTGCTACGCTCGAACGGAACCCGTCGTCAAGAAGATAACCAATAGACAGACGCAAGGCTCTGGCTATTTGAGCAGCAACCCGGATAGTAGGATTTTTTTCTTCCCGTTCAATTTTGGACAGCATTGATACACTCACACCAGAGAGACTGGCTAATTCTTGCAATGAAAGGTTTTTCTCAATTCGAGCAAGTTTTACGTTTTTTCCAAACGACATGGCAACCTCCTGTAACTGGTGCGGCAGCACTTAAAAAAAACAAGCACTACTATTATACCAAAATTTACATTATAAAATAATAGTTTTAAAAATGCAACGATTTATTCGAAAAAAA
>JAQSXM010000025.1 GCA_029256645.1 Sporomusa sp.
TGGCTGAAGTGATTTGCCGTATTGCCGGGGTTAAGCCTGAGGATGTTACAGTTAGCGCTAAACCTTAAGTGGAGCTCAGTGGCTCCTCTTATTTTTTCACCTAAATTGTAAAATTGGAAAAAGCTTGGTATAATAATAAGGTTATAAGATATCTGACTGTGTAATAGATTGTAGTAGCTAAAGATTTTGGGGAGGGTTGGAATGGAAAAGAGAGAGCGAATGGAAAAGACTGAGCATAATGATGTTGGTTCTATTAGGATCGCTGATGAAGTTGTTGGCATAATCGCCGGGCTTGCGGCAACCGAAGTTACCGGCGTTGCTGGGATGAGTGCTGGTTTAGTTGGTGGCATCGCAGAAATGCTGGGCAAAAAAAATCTCTCCAAAGGGGTTAAGGTTGAGGTTGGCGAACGCGAAGCGGCTGTAGATCTATATATCATTGTTGAATATGGCGTACGTATCCCCGATGTCGCGCTAAGAGTCCAGGAAAACGTTAAACGGGGGATTGAATCTATGACAGGCCTTGATGTTGTCGAAGTTAATATTCATGTTCAAGGTGTAGGATTTGCTCCAGAAGGTAAAGAAGAAGATATTAGGGTAAGATAATTGGGAGAGGCCAAAGAAAGGAGATTGCTATGGGGATCATTGACCGCATTATCCTATCTATTTACACATTTTTATTGGCTTTTTTATCATTCGCTGCTATTCTCCTGTCTTTACGCCTTATTCCGTTGGAATTGGCGTGGACAAGCATTGCACACATGTATGGTCAATGGGAAGCTTCGCTGGTTGGAGCGGTGTTTTTTCTGGTAAGCATCAGACTGCTTTTGGCTGGCCTTCGCTCCCGTAAAGCCAAAGATACCATTGTTCATCATAATGAAATAGGAGATGTACATATTTCACTTGACGCAGTGGAGAATCTGGTGGAGAAGATGGTACGACATATTCGCGGTGTACGTGGAATCAAGGTAAAGGTGGCGTTAGCCACTCAGGGAATTACAGTGAAGATTAAAGCGGTAGTTAGCCCGGAGAGTCATGTACCGACTGTGGCTGGTGAAATTCAAAAGCGTGTTCATGAGTATATAAAAAATACTGTAGGTATCGACCTGGCTGATGTTCAGGTTACCGTAGAAAACATCAGCAATGATTTTAAAGCTAAACAGCGTGTTGAATAGGGGTGACAGAATTGAATTCCAAACTACTGGAGGAAATCTGGCAGCACCATAGCGGTAAACTTCTTGGGGTGCTCTTTGGCTTTATGTTTGGCATCCTTGTCATAACTTTTGGGTTTTTCCGTACACTATTTGTAGTTTTATGCGTTATTGCCGGTTATGTAGTGGGTAAACGTATTGACCAAAAAGAAGATATTATGGAAATATTGGATAAGCTTCTACCTCCTGGTTACAACCGGTAGGAGCTTTTAGAAAGAGGGAAATTATGAGCCGTAGAAAGGCCCGCGAGATGGCTGTACAAGCATTATTTCAATTGGATTTTAACGCAGGTGTTAGTAATGACGAAGCACTCAATGCTGTATTTAGTGAGCGTGAAGACATTAATGAGAATACCAAACTCTATGCTAAGTCATTGGTTGAAGGAACATATAACAATTTAGCTGCTATTGATGATTATATATCAGAGTTGTCACGGGAATGGAAAATTGAACGCATGGCAGGTGTTGACCGTAATATAGCCCGGATGGCCATTTACGAAATGAAATATAGTAATGAGCGATTACAGCCAGGTGTCGCTATTAATGAAGCTGTTGAACTGGCAAAAACTTTTGGTACTGAGGATTCAAGCCGATTTATTAACGGAATTCTGGGGTCAATAGTAAAGAACAACGGACTGTCATGAACTATTCGTTGGGAATAGATACTAGTTGTTATACAACCTCAGTAGCGATATTGAATGAGCTGGGGCAGCTAGTAGCCGATTGCCGGAGAATTTTGAGGGTCAAAAACGGTGGCCGAGGGCTTCAGCAATCGGAAATGGTGTTTCAGCATACACGGAACATGCCTGAACTATTTGCTGAGGCATGTTGTAATTTTCCCAGGCCAGTATCATTTAAAACCATAGCTGTTTCAGCTTTTCCCCGGCCATTGCCTGATTCCTATATGCCGGCATTTTTGGTGGGGGAAGGTTATGCTAAGGTGCTGGCGTTGACTCATAATGTGCCGCTCTATCGCATTAGTCATCAAGAAAATCATATTTTGGCGGGAATTTGGTCAGCAGGTGGTCCTAAGTCAGCGAATTTTCTTGCTGTTCATTTGTCTGGCGGTACAACTGAAATTGTGAAAGTGTCAGCTGATGCAAACAAAGCGGATTCAAGTAGATTGTCGACGGAGATCATTGGTCGTAGCCAGGATATTCATGCCGGGCAGCTAATCGATCGTATTGGGGTTCTGCTGGGGTTATCTTTTCCTGCTGGCCCTCAACTGGAAGCTCTTGCTGCGCTATATCGTGACCAAGCTGTAAAAATACCGGTAAGTATCCGGGAAGCAACTGTTAGTTTTACTGGACCGGAGACCCATGTTCGCAAGCTTATTGCCCAGGGTACTGACAGGGGGGCAATTGCTGCAGGTGTGGAACTTTGTATTGCCAAAGCGGTAACGGCTATGATCAACCATACGATTATAAATACTGGTCTTACTGAGGTATTGCTGGTGGGCGGGGTAATGGCAAACCAATTTATTAGGAATTACCTGTTAGAGCACCTGGAACATACGGGTGTGGCCAGGCTGTACTTCCCTGACAATATCTATAGCCCGGATAATGCAACAGGTGCTGCCTATTTTGCGCTAAACTCTGGATACGCGCTCCTATAATTCACCATTGCAGACTCCTTTGCATATGATACATAAACTCGTATGCCGGGAGGTGACACCATGGTACCCTATATTCTAGCAGGTGCAGTCATTGGATCAGTTGTTGGGCATCTTATTCCGCCCGGATATTTTTTCTGGTTTGTGGTGGGAGGGGTGAGCGGATATTTGACGCAACGCTATTTCGGTTCCCGATTTTAGATGCATAATAATCTTTACCCAGACTTATGTCTGGTTTTTTTTGCATTTATAGGTTATTATTATAAAATAAGACTTAGAATCAGGTTGGTTGTTACCCAGCCGCTTTAATCTCCCAGCATAGATGTTAGGGAGGTCTTAGAGCGGCTTAATCATCAGATAACAACGTAATAATAAAGGATTCGACCGGTTTGAATCAAAAATATGATGTGAATAAATCAGGTGAATGAATATGAGCAGCATATATACCGTCAGTGATCTTACTAAATATATTAAAGGGATGTTTGACAAAGACTCTAAACTAGTGTCAGTTGCTATTAAGGGCGAGTTATCAAATTTTAAATTACACTATTCAGGTCACTGCTATTTTACGCTTAAGGATGCCGGCTCTCAAATAAAAGGGGTTATGTTTAAAAGCCGGGCGCAATTTTTAAAATTTGAACCACGCGATGGGCTTAAAGTAATCGCATTTGGTCAGGTGACAGTATTCGAGAGGGATGGGCAATATCAGCTTTACGCCGACCAGTTAATACCAGATGGCTTAGGGGAACTAAGTATTGCTTTCAACCAACTTAAAGAAAAATTGGCAACAGAAGGACTGTTTGATGAAAGCCGTAAACAACCGCTTAAACTTTTGCCCAAAGCGGTTGGGATTATAACCTCACCAACCGGGGCGGCACTAAGAGATATTATTACAGTTGCCAAACGGCGCCACCCCGGTATGCAACTTATTCTGTATCCGGTTCAAGTACAGGGACTGGAGGCCCCGGGGCAGATTGTACAGGCTATTCGTGCGTTTAACAGCCTTGGTAATGTAGATGTTATTATTGCTGGCCGGGGTGGCGGCTCAATCGAAGAGTTGTGGGCCTTTAATAATGAGATGGTAGTGCGTGCTATAGCTGAATCCAGCATCCCAATTGTATCAGCGGTGGGTCATCAAACAGATTATACATTAGCAGACTTTGCAGCAGATCGTCGGGCTGCAACACCTTCACAAGCTGCCGAGCTTGTTGTCCCAGATGTTTATGAATTAAAGCGGTACATTAATACACTGCAAACTATGTTGGAAAGTAATACGCGGTCTTACCTTAAAGAGCGGCGGCAAGTTCTTCGGCAGCTTCGTGATAATAAAGTATTTATTCAGCCGGAAAAGCTTTTTGCCGACAAAAAGCAACTGACAGATCTATATGTCGAACGCTTGGGACAAGCGGTGCAAAAAGCGATTTCTTCTAAACAGCATGCTTTTAAAATACTTACAGAAAAACTCTCCATACTTAATCCACTTGATGTATTGGCAAGAGGATACTGTCTGGCTCGCACACCTGAGGGAGAAGTTATAACCAAGGCCATTCAGGTAACGCCAGGGCAGTCGTTGGAGATTATTTTAAGCCAAGGACGACTGGATGTTGATGTTGTTAAGGTAAGGGAGGACAAAAATGGCTAATAAAGCAAATAATAAGCAAAACAATGTATGTTTTGAGGATGCTCTTGGCAAATTAGAAGTAATTGTAAAACAGCTAGAAGCCGGTGAATTACCGCTGGAAGAAGCATTAGATAGATTTGGCGAGGGCATCTCTTTTGCCAAACTTTGTTTTGAACGTCTCAATGCTGCCGAAGCCCAAGTGGATAAAATTTTGCAGCAGGAACAGGGACGTCTGGTTGAAAAACCGCTTAATCTGGTGGAGGCTGATTGACTGCTATGATAGAACAATATTCACTAGGTCATTATTGCCGGCATAAAGTCAATTTAATTGATAATGCTCTTGCACAATACACGCCCGCCGATGCCTATCCACCTATAATCTATGATGCGATGCGTTATAGCCTGGTTGCTGGTGGTAAAAGATTACGACCGATTATGCTTATGGCTGCTGCCGATGCTGTAGGCGGCTGTGGTGCTAATTATTTGCCTGTTGCCTGTGGCTTGGAAATGATCCATACATATTCACTTATCCATGACGATTTACCAGCCATGGATAATGATGATTACCGACGCGGTAAACTTACTAATCATAAAATATTCGGTGACGGCATGGCTATCTTAGCCGGTGATGGTTTATTGACCGCCGCATTCGGCACGATGCTGTCACAGCCAAATGTCGATTCTGCAATTTTAGTCAATGTAGTTAAAGAAATAGCTGTCGCTGCTGGCGCTTCCGGCATGGTTGGCGGCCAGGCAGTTGATCTGGCCTCTGAAGGGCAAATTATTGATGCGAAAACCTTGAAGTTTATGCATCAGGCTAAAACCGGCGCATTATTTAAGGCCGCACTACGTGCAGGAGCCTTGTTGGCTAATGCCAGTAAGCACAAAATTGAAGCACTAACTCACTACGCTGATCATTTTGGTCTGGCTTTTCAAATTACAGATGATATTCTTGATGTAATCGGTACTCAAGATAAGATTGGCAAGCCTGTGGGTAGTGACATGCGGAATCAGAAGGTAACCTATGTAACACTATATTCACTGGAAGGTGCCAAACAATTAGCACAGCAAGCTGTAGATAACGCCTTAGTCAGCTTAAGCGAATTTGGGTCTGAAGCTATAATTTTGCGTGACTTAGTAGAATATTTAATCACTCGTGAGGCCTGAGGTGTAAATAATGTCCGAATTTATGGCGGGAATTGGGAAGAATATTATATTGATGACTGCCATTACCGCATGGTTCACGGCACAAGTTTTAAAAACAATAACATCTTACTGGCGACATGGCGCGTTTAATGCAGAACGGCTTGTTGGTGCCGGTGGTATGCCCAGTTCACATACTGCATTAGTGGTAAGTCTGGCTGTTGGTGTAGCACTTAGGGAAGGGATTGACTCCGATTTATTTGCCGTAGCCGTCGTACTGGCCGGCATCGTTATGTACGATGCTGCCGGAGTGCGCCGTGCGGCAGGAAAGCAGGCTAAAGTAATTAATAAATTAGTTCGCGAGATGCGGGTGGAACACAAGGTCCGGGATACCAGACTTAAAGAGCTATTAGGGCATACGCCGCTTGAGGTATTGGGCGGGGCCGTTCACGGTACCCTTATTGCCTATGCGTTTTATGTATTTTATAGATGAATGTTAGTCTTCAAATATGCTATAATGTGTTTAAAAATAGACATTATCTGTAGCAACCTATATGACGTCTGTCAGGGAAAGCGGGGAAGATAGTTTGGGGAAACTGCTTGATGGCATTAATGGGCCACAAGACCTTAAAAGCCTTTCTTTGGGGCAATTAGAAAAGCTCGCCGGGGAAATCCGCGAGCTTCTTATACATACGGTGTCTGCTAACGGAGGGCACCTTGCACCTAATCTAGGTGTTGTTGAATTAACACTGGCTCTTCACAGAGCATTTGACAGTCCTAATGATAAATTTATTTGGGATGTGGGACACCAGGCATACGTACATAAAATATTAACAGGCCGCCGAAACAAGTTTTCCACACTAAGGAAAACCGGCGGCATTAGCGGCTTCCCCAAAAGATGTGAAAGCCAACACGATGTTTTTGGAGCCGGACACTCGAGTACCTCGATATCTTCAGCCTTAGGTGTAGCGCTGGCTCGTGATATATCAGGCGATAGTTATAATGTTGTCGGAGTGATTGGAGATGGCTCACTTACCGGCGGGCAAGCATATGAAGCACTTAATCATGCCGGACACCTCAGTATAAATCTTACGGTTATCTTAAATGACAATGAGATGTCTATAGCTAAGAATGTGGGCGCAATGTCAGAATATCTGGCAAAAATGCGTACCGCTCCTACGTATTCAAAAGTAAAGCATGATATTGAGTATTTACTGCGCCGGATTCCTGCGATAGGTGATAGTGTTGCTAAAACAGCAGAACGGGTAAAAGATAGTTTAAAATATTTCTTGGTGCCGGGAATGCTGTTTGAGGAATTGGGATTTACCTATTTTGGGCCGATTGACGGCCATAATATTCCCTTAATTCTGGATGTTCTTGACAAAACGAAAAGCATTAAAGGCCCGGTACTTATTCATTTACTTACGCAAAAAGGGAAAGGATATGCTCCTGCAGAATGTAATGCCGATAAGTTTCATGGTGTTGGGCCATTCTGCATTGAAACCGGGGAAGTAATAAAAACAGGGGGTGCCCCCTCCTATACCCAAGTGTTTGGTGATACATTGGTCAAACTGGCTGAGCAAAACCCTAATATTGTTGCAATTACGGCAGCTATGCCTGAGGGAACAGGGTTAAAAAATTTCTCAGCCAGATACCCTAAACGTTTTTTTGATGTGGGCATTGCCGAGCAACATGCCGTTACCTTAGCAGCAGGTATGGCCACCCAGGGCAAGAGGCCGATAGTTGCCGTATATTCTACCTTTATGCAGCGCGGCTACGACCAGATACTGCACGATGTGTGCCTGCAAAATCTTCCGGTTATATTTATGTTAGACCGGGCCGGTATTGTTGGCGAAGATGGGGCAACTCACCATGGCGTCTTTGACTATTCCTTCTTACGCCACATTCCCAATATAGTTATTATGGCACCTAAAGACGAAGATGAGCTTCGGCATATGCTCTATACCGCTACTCAACTAAACGCACCTGTCGCTATTCGCTATCCTCGCGGCAATGGTCTTGGTGTAGAGTTAAAACCGGAGTTCACTAAAATTGAATTAGGAAAGGCAGAGGAACTCTTACCAGGGAAGGATGTCGTGTTTCTTGCAGTTGGAACAATGGCTGAACCCTGTCGCAACGCCGCTACCCTTTTAGCAGAAAAACGTATTGTTGCAGGTGTAGTAAACGCACGATTTGTTAAACCCCTTGATGAGCAGATTATCCGGCAACTGGCAAGGGATAAAGGTGTTATTATTACTGTTGAGGATAATGTGTTAGCTGGAGGATTTGGCTCAGCGGTACTTGAATATATTAATTCACAGCACCTTAATTGGGTAAAAGTGTTACGTCTGGGGCTACCGGACAAGTATATTGAGCACGGGCCCCGCAATTATTTAATGGCCCAATACGGCTTAGATCACCTGGGAATTGCGGCCAGTGCCGAAGCATTTATCCGGCAATTTGGTGTACGAAAATGACAGGATCACGTGCAAAAGAGCGTCTTGATGTCCTATTAGTCGAAAAAGGATTGGCCACCAGCCGTGAACGGGCCAAGGCCTATATTATGGCTGGACTGGTAACTGTTAATGGCCAAAAAACAGATAAAGCCGGAACTGTTGTAGCTGTCACCGCTCATATAGCTGTCCATGGGGACAGCATTGGCTATGTTAGCAGAGGCGGACTTAAACTGGCTAAAGCGCTTGATCAGTTTAGCATAGACTTAAATGGCAAGGTAATGGCTGATGTGGGCGCATCAACTGGCGGGTTTACTGATTGCGCCCTGAAGAATGGTGTTGCTAAAGTATATGCCATTGATGTTGGTTACGGGCAATTAGCATGGTCACTTAGGACCGACGCCCGAGTAATAAACATGGAACGCACCAATATTCGCAATATAACATCAACCGATTTAGGTGAATTATTAGATTTTATTTCAATTGATGTAGCCTTTATATCACTTGATAAAGTAGTGCCGGTAATAAAAACACTACTTGCCCCACACGGGGTAGTAGTAGCACTTATTAAACCACAATTTGAGGCAGGGCGGGAAAAAGTAGGTAAAAAAGGTGTAGTCCGAGATCCTGCTGTTCATCGTGAAGTTATTAACAATGTCGTAAATATGGCTGGCTTACTCTCCCTGGTGCCTTTAGGACTGACTTTCTCTCCAGTTAAAGGGCCAGAGGGCAACATTGAATATCTTTTATATCTGGCAAATTATCCGGCCGATGCTGCAGTAGACGAGGCAAGTATTGCTGCCGTAGTCGCTGACGCCCATGCCAATTTAACGGGATGACGGAGGAATACGGCGTGTTGACTGTAGGGCTGTTTCCCAACACAAAAAAACAAAGTATTAGTACAGTGTTGGGCTGGATTGTGCAGTATTTTAAGGAACATAATGTACGAGTGGTGTTACCGGAAGATGCTGCTTTGGAACTTAAATGTACTAATTTAGCTGGCAAACTGGAATGTGTCAAAAATGATATTACATTGGGAATTACCTTAGGCGGTGATGGAACACTCTTAAATACCGCCCGGGAGATTGCTCCTTTCGGTATCCCTGTCTGTGGAGTAAACATGGGCAATCTTGGATTTTTAACTGAGATTGAAGTGCCTGATCTAAGTACTGCGTTAGACAGGCTGGTACGTGGTGATTATTACATTGAAGAACGCCTCATGCTGGATGCCGTTGTTATCCGCGATGGGAGCCCTATTTACATTTCACCGGCACTCAATGATATTGTTGTTGCTAAAGGCGGATTTTCACGTATGATAAAATTAAAGTTGTTTATTGATGAAGAACTCACTGCCGACTATCCTGCCGATGGATTAATCATTGCTACTTCAACCGGTTCAACAGGCTATTCTTTGTCTTCAGGCGGACCCATTATTAACCCTAAGCTGAAAGTGATTGTTATTACACCTATTTGTCCTCATACACTGCATTCGCGTGCATTGGTCATTTCTGAGCATGAAGAGATAAAAGTACGGATGCAGGCAACACATGACGATATTGTCCTTACCGTAGATGGCCAAGCAGTATATAGCCTTTTGCCGGATGATACGGTAGTTGTCCGACGCTCGCCATTTCGTGCTCGCTTTATCCGTTTTACCGGCAAGAGCTATTATGAAACATTGCGAACTAAACTACGAGGCGGTCGAGATGCAAACTGCTAATGCAGTTGTAATGGCCCAACGATTCATAAAACCTAAACTTCTCACTGCTAGTCTCGTTGTTGATGCCACTGCCGGTAATGGTAAAGATACTTTGTTTCTAGCAGATAGTACACCCAATACAACAGTTGTCTGGGCTTTTGACATTCAGGCTCAGGCTCTTACTAAAACAAATGAGTTGCTTACTAAGCATAAGCTAGCTGATAAGGTGCACCTTGTTTTAGATAGTCACGCCCATATGCACCAGTATATTAAGCAGCCGGTAGATGCAGCAATGTTCAATCTGGGATATTTGCCAGGAGGAGATCATGAAGTAAGTACATCCTCAGAGACTACGATACAAGCGGTCTCCCAAACGTTGCAATTACTCAGACCAGAAGGGCTGATTACTATCGTCGCCTATCCCGGATATGAGCATGGCAGGGTGGAGCTCCAAGACATACTCCATTATTTTACAAGCTTAAGTCAAAAAGAATTTACTGTTGCCTGCTGGTCAATAGTAAATCAAAAGAATTCTCCGCCAATTTTATATTTAATCGAAAAAAATGAGGAGTGAATAGCTTGAAGGCTCTGCGTCACTCAAAGACTAAAGAAATCATTGACCGATATATAATTGAAACTCAGGAAGACTTGGCAGAGGCGTTGAGTAAGCACGGTATTGATGTTACTCAGGCAACCGTTTCGCGTGATATTAAAGAGCTTATGCTTATTAAGGTTCCTACCGGCGATGGCCGGTATCGTTATGCGTTTCCGCCCGAGCAGAATATTATTATGTCGCAGGCCCGTTTGGAGCGTACCTTTCAGGACTCTATCGTAGCAATTGACTTTAGTCAAAATATTGTCGTTCTCCGAACCCTACCAGGCATTGCTCAGGCTGTTGCTTATGCAATTGATTATGTAAAATGGCCCGAGATTATTGGCACAGTGGCCGGTGATGATACTATTTTTGTATTAGTAAAACCTATGGATGCTGTCCCACAAGTTATTGCTAAATTCCGATCGCTCATGGGTAGTGGAATAGGCGTGGTTTGAGGAGAGGTAATCATGTTAAAGTCACTTACTGTCATCAATTTTGCGCTTATTGATAAAGCGCATATTGAATTTGTGCCTGGCCTCAATATCCTGACTGGAGAAACAGGGGCGGGCAAGTCTATTTTAATTGATGCTTTGTCAGCTATTATTGGCGGCAGAGCCTCTGGAGACTCTATCCGTTCAGGAACTGATCATTTTCGCATAGAGGCAGTTTTTGACATAACAGGTGTAGGTTCTCTGCAAGACTTTCTGGATGAACAGGGAATTATCGGTGAAGATGATGGTACCGTAATTATTGCCCGACGTTTGAGCAAGCATGGGAAGAATTCTATTCATATCAATGGATGCCAGGTCACACTGAGCATTTTGCGGCAAATTTGTGAAAAACTTGTGGATATGCACGGCCAGCATGAAAATCAAGCGCTATTAAAACCTGAAACCCATTTGGCACTCACAGATGCTTTTGCAGCCAGCATTAAATCTAAACTTGGCCAATATCGCCAGACATTCAAAGCTTGGCAAGAAGTTAAAAACAAGCTAGTAGCGCTAACCCAGGATTCACGTGAACGTATGCAGCGCGAAGAGATGCTCACCTGGCAAACACAGGAGATTGCTGCTGCAGCGTTAGTTCCAGATGAAGAGGAAAAGCTGGAAAGCCAGATTAGAGTGCTGGCTAATGCTGAGAAAATTATTAACTCTGTATCCCGTTCTTACATGTTATTGAGTCAGGGTAATAAAGGCTTTAATGGGATTATAGCCTGTCTTGCTGATATTAAGCGGGATCTTGAATTAGCTGCCCGCTTTGATGAGACAATTAATCAGCAGTTGGGAGTTGTGACTGAATCCCTTTACCAATTAGAAGAAACCATGGGTGAGCTTAGGGATTACCGTGAGAATATAGATTTTAATCCCGCCAAATTAGCTAAACTCGAAGATCGACTTGATGTAATCCATAAACTGAAAAAAAAATATGGAGCAACAGTTAAAGAGATATTAGCTTATTATGAGCGTGCAGCAGAGGAACTTGCGGCAATTACGCATTATGATGAGAGTGTAAGTAAGCTTGAGCAGCAAGAGTGCGAGCACAAGCTACAAGTAGAGAAACTTGCTAGCGAAATTGATAAGCTCAGGCAGCTGGCCGGACAAGAAATGGGGCAGCAAATATCAGCCCATCTGGCGGATTTGGGAATGTCAAAGGCGCAATTTATCGTCGATATTAAACGCAATAAGCATTATTCTGCAACTGGTGCCAATGATGTTGTTTTTCTGTTTTCAGCCAATCCAGGTGAAGAACCCCGCTTATTACATAAAATTGCATCAGGTGGTGAGTTGTCGCGAATTGCTTTAGCGATAAAAACGGTATGCTCAGAACGTGACGAAACTACGACAATGGTATTTGATGAAGTTGATGCTGGCATTGGCGGACAGACAGCACAAAAGGTAGCTGAAAAAATTGCCAGGATTGCTTCATTTGACAAACAGGTTTTATGTATTACCCATCTACCACAAATTGCTTCGATGGCTGACTGCCATATTTATATCGAAAAAATTATTGAAGATGAACGGACAATGACTCAAGTAACCCGGCTAACCCCTGATGCTCAATTGAAGGAATTAGCCAGAATGGCCTCTGGTGATATAACACAACTTTCCATTGATAATGCAGCACAGATGTTAGAAACGTCAATGAAAAAAAAAGCAAATTGGAAATATAAAGCGCAAGCGTGAGCTTGCGCTATTTTTATTTACGAGAAGGGTCAAAATCAGCTTCCAAGGCAATAAATGCTAATAATTCCGGAATAATCCCCTTTAAATTCGGGAAACTCTAAGTTTGCAACCGGTTGAACAAAAAATAATTTAAATGAAAGGCTGAGTGGCAAATTTGGGAAGAATGTAATAGGGAGTGATGGAAGAAAACATGAGAAGATTTAATCGGCTATTGAGTAGCAAGCTGATTTGGGCAATATTGATTATCAGCGCAATCTTTGCATTTTGTCTTTCTCCCCAATTCCGAAGTATTTACGGTCTTCCCGTGCATATCCGGATTATTGAAGGTGAGTCGGCACTATTTGATGTGAATTTTCCGCTTACCGTTTCTGTCAAGCATGATGATGACAGTATTCGCGTACAAACGTACGAGTCATTGCCAATTATTGCATTATCACGGCCGGTATCACTTGAACCTGTCAAACTTGGGCAATCAACTGTAGAGTTTAAGTTGTTCGGAATAATACCATTCCGTACTGTCCAGGTGGATGTGCTGCCACCAATTAAGTTGATTCCAGGCGGTCACTCCATTGGTGTAATGCTCAGATCGCAAGGCGTTATTGTTGTCGGGAATTCACCAGTACTCAATATGCAGGGGCAATATGTCACTCCAGCCAAAGATGCCGGGATAACAGTAGGGGATGTTATTATTAGTATTAATGGCATTCCTGTACAAAGCGATACACAAGTAGCCGAAATTATCGATGACAGTGGTAAAAACAACCGAGATATTGATGTTTTGATTAAGCGTATGGAAGGTCAACAGCATATTAATGTATCACCGACGTTATGCCATGATACCAAACGTTATCGAATTGGCTTGTTTGTACGCGACAGTGCAGCAGGTGTTGGAACACTGTCTTTTTATGAACCCGAATCAAAAATTTACGGGGCTCTAGGTCATATTATTACTGACAGTGATACTAATCAGCCCATTGATTGCGACCAAGGCAAAATTGTACTTGCCACAGTCTCAGGAATTCAACATGGTACCAGAGGCCATCCTGGTGAAAAAATAGGTGTTTTTATTGAAGAAGATCAACTACTAGGACATATCAGTAAAAATACCCCCTTCGGAATTTACGGTGAACTAAGTTCTACATTACCCAATGAGAAATATCCGCAGGCCATTCCAATAGCCTCTATGAGCCAGGTTCAAGTGGGACCTGCGGAAATGCTGACAGTAGTTGACGGCCAGGCAATTGAACAGTTTAGTATTGAGATCCAAAAAGTCAATCTACAAGAAACGCCGGAAAGTAAAGGATTAGTGATTAAAGTAACTGACCCGAGATTAATTGAAAAAACAGGCGGTATTGTTCAGGGAATGAGTGGCAGTCCAATTATCCAAAACGGTAAAATAGTCGGTGCCGTGACCCATGTTTTTGTGCATGATCCAACAAGCGGTTATGGCTGCTTCGTTGATTGGATGCTTATGGAAAGTGGGATAATTCCCAAAAAAGAACGCCATTCTGCCAGAAAACTATTTACGTTTTCTGGCAGTTTTTTTGTACTTATAAAGAAGTATATTAAAACTACTTGTCACAATCTAAGGCTATATATATAATTAAGATAAGATTCACATTTTTATAAAAAATAAAATGGATTCTTTTTCCAAACAAGGAAGGAAATGGTGCAAGTTTGTCGAATACATATAATATAGAGATATATACGATTTAGCAGGGAGAGGATTCCAATGGTAATGGCAAGAGAAACAATTAAGGTGGCTATCGCTGACGACAATAAAGAGTTCTCAGAAATTTTGCAAGAATGTCTTAACAGAGAACCTGATATTGAGTTAGTTGGTGTGGCTTTTAATGGAGAGCAGATGTTATCAATTATTGAAGAAAAATCTCCGGATGTCATAGTTTTAGATATAATTATGCCACATCTAGACGGAATTGGGGTGTTAGAACGTATTAATATTTCACATAATAAACGCCCTAAAATTATTATGCTTACTGCGTTTGGACAAGAAAATATAACTCAGAGAATAGTAGAGTTAGGCGCTGATTATTATGTGTTAAAACCATTTAATATGGATGTACTTATCAATCGGATTAGGCAACTTGCTGGAACACTTATGACCACACGTCCAGTCGCCGCGGCAACTGTTCAAGTAGTTAAGGCTCGACCTATGGATGTAGAAGTGACAAACATTATTAGAGAAATCGGTATTCCTGCTCATATTAAAGGTTACCAGTATCTTCGCGATGCAATTATGATGATAATTGCTGAAGTAGAATTATTGGGAGCAGTAACTAAAGTTCTCTATCCGATGATTGCTGAAAAATACTCCACTACCCCTAGCAGGGTAGAACGAGCAATCCGCCATGCCATTGAGGTTGCTTGGAACAGGGGAAATATCGAAATGATAAATAAGCTGTTTGGTTATACGATTAAACTCGATAAAGGCAAACCTACTAATTCTGAGTTTATGGCTATGATTGCTGATAAACTGCGTATGGAAATGCGAGCTAGTTAGTAAGAACTAAAGTCATTAATGTACAAACCTTGCTGGGCATTTGTCGGCAGGGTTTGTTTTATTCATTGCAGGAATTTTGCGCATGGCAATGAATAAAATAATTATTGTCATCTAAATTGGATATGGGGGCTAACGATGCTGCAACAGTATAAGATATTAGCAATTAATCCTGGTTCTACTTCAACTAAAATGGCTGTTTATATTAATAATCAAGTAGAGTTTGAACAGGTTATACGTCATACTAGCAATGAACTTAAGTCATTTGCCAGAATTTATGACCAATATAATTATCGGCGGCAACTGGTGGAAAAGGCGCTGGCAGATCATAACATTAAGATCTGTGAGTTGGCTGCTGTTGTCGGACGTGGTGGGCCCCTAAAACCCATGGATAGTGGTACTTATACTGTAAATAAAACTATGGCCGAAGATTTAAAAGTAGGTGTGCAAACTGAACATGCCTCCAATCTGGGGGGGTTATTGGCAAGAGGCATCGCCAGCCAGGCGGGAATTCCTGCGTTTATTGTCGACCCGGTGAGTGTGGATGAATTTGAACCATTAGCCAGAATTACCGGGTTACCGGAAATATCCCGCCGAAGCCTGTTTCATGCTCTTAACCTAAAAGCCGTGGCTCACAGAGTGGCTAAAGATTTAGATAAACAGTATAATGTTCTTACTCTAATTCTAGTTCACCTTGGAGGTGGCATTTCAGTTGGTGTACAGCAGAA
>JAQSXM010000026.1 GCA_029256645.1 Sporomusa sp.
CATGCTTACCATGTAGCCAAGCTGGCTGAAACTATGTTTGACAGCTGGCAGCCGGCTTTGAGATTAGGCAGTCGTGATAAGAAACTGCTGAGAGTAGCCGCTTTATTGCATGATATTGGCATTACTATCAATTACTACGATCACGCGCGTCATAGTGCATACCTTGCGGAAAACGCCCGCCTCTTTGGTCTGACCCATCGCGAACAGATGCTAGTCGCCGTAGTTGTTGGCTGGCACAATGGACCCTCGGCCAAATATGTCCGTAATAAACTCTACAGTGAATTCCTTGACCAAAATGATTGGCAGACAGCCCGCAAGCTGGCGCTTATAGTGGCTTTAGCCGAGAGCTTAGACTCAACTCAGTTAGGGCTGGTGCATGACGTTATCCCCTCGCTTTCATACAGCCAAGCACATCTTCGCCTCTTGACAGCTGATCCGGTAACAATCGAACGCCAGGCAATCGACCAACATCGTAAGTGGTTTAAAAAGGAATTAGGACTAGAGTTAACGATTAGTTAAAAAGCAACACCGGTGCAGGTAATCTACCAACACCGGTGTTGTTGTTTTTAATCAGCAATAACCACGCCCGGCACACCTGGCTGCCTTTTCGCCGGCTTTAACAACAGCGCCGGCAGGATGCCCAGACCACAAATTGCGGCAAGAACCAGGAATGTGTCGTCAAACGCAAAAATAAACGATTGCCGCTGCGAAACAGTCGCCATAAGCGCAAGGGACTTTAGATGGGCAAGCGGCCCTGAAATCGCCCCTGCCTGGGCATATAGCCGTTCACCATAGGCCAGCATATTGGCGGCGGCCTTAGAGCTTGCGGTAAAGCCCTCAGCAATTTGATTGAGGTGAAAAATCTGCCTGTTCTGAAGTACTGTTGTCAAGATGGCAATACCCATTGAACCGCTTATCTGGCGAACAGCATTGTTCAGCGAGGATGCCCGGCTGATTTTAGCCATTGGCACAGTATTCATTCCCAGAACAGTAACCGGCATAATAAATAGTCCCAGTCCGGCCCCGCGCACCATCATCAGCAGCATTATCGTGTGGTCAGCGGTATCCAGATCAAGCGTTTTTAGAGGCAGTGAGCCGAGAGCCAGTAATGCCAGCCCGGTAACAACCACAGGTTTAGCACCAAATTTATCTGCCAGTTTAGCCGCGACAGGCATCATTAGGCCTGCAGCTACAGCTGACGGAAAAATCAGCATACCTGTTTGCATGGCAGAATTGCCGCGCATATTCTCCATAAACAGTGGTACCATAAATATCCCGCCATACAGACCAATCGTGCCAATAAAACTAACAATGGTGCTGATAGTAAAATTCCAGTCTTTAAACAAAGACAGGTCTAGTAACGGCTCTGAATGATTAAGTTCAATCATCACAAATAATACAAAAGAGGCAAAAGAGACATAGAACAGCGAAACAATGTAGCCTGAAGTCCAGCCATCTTCTACCCCTTCGCTTAGCGCTAATAACAAGCAAAATAAGGCTAGCGCCGAGGTCACAAAACCACCGTAATCAAACCTTCGCCCGGTGGCAAGCGGCGTCTCCTTCAAAATGAGAACAGCCAGAATATAGCCGATGATACCTACCGGGATATTAATTGTAAAGATCCAGCGCCAATCCCAGAATTCAACAAGATAGCCGCTTAGCGTCGGCCCTACCGCGGGGGCTACCATTGCCGAAATACCCCAGATGCCCATGGCCATGTTACGCTCTGCCGGGGTAAAAATCTGATAGACAATGGACATAGTAACAGGCACAATCAGGCCACCGCCGATGGCTTGAATCACCCTGAACAAAATCATGGTATCATTGCTCCAGGCAATACCGCATAATAGCGAACCGATAGTAAAGATAGCAAGGCTCCACAAGTACATCCGCTTGGTGCCGATAACATCGCAGAAATAGCCGGTGGCCGGCTGGATAACCCCCATGGTTAACATATAGGCGGTCAGTATCCATTGTGCCTTTTCAGTGTTTACTGAAAACACGGCCATCATCTTAGGGATGGCGATATTAACAATACTGGTGTCAAGAATACTCATAAAACCACCGATAATGACAACCCCAAGGGCCCACCACTTATAAGCGGCCTCGTTGATGTGAATGCGAGGGAAGTTCATTGAATTTCCTCCCCTACTCAGCCTGAATCTTAATATAGGCCGACATACCTGGGCGGAATATAAACCCGCTGTCCTGCGGCAGCGTTACTTTCACAGGAATACGCTGAGTTACCTTAGTAAAGTTGCCGGATGAGTTCTCAGTTGGAACAAGTGCAAACACAGAATTAGTAGCACTGCCGACTTCATACACCGTTCCGTTGAACTTGTGACTGCCATATCCGTCAATCGTATATTCAACATTCTGCCCGACCTTGATCCTGCCAATCTTGGTTTCCTCAATTCTTGCGCTCATCCAGACATCGCCGAGATTGGCAACCGTAACGATAGCCTGTCCGGCACTAACAACCTCACCGGCGTTTGCCGATTTTACAACCACGGTGCCGTCTGCCGGTGATACTACCGTCGTGTTGTCAAGCATGACAGAAGCCGCTTCCAAGGCTGCCTCGGCCTGCCGAACCTGAGCTGCCGCTGCTTTTACCACTTCCACGCGCGAACCGGAAATCACCAAATCGGTCTTCTCGTTAGCGGCATGATAGGCTTCACTGGCAACTTGATAGGCGGTTTCGGCATTATCCCGCTGAGAGGCGCTGACGGCCCCCTCCTGGTATAGCTGTTGAATACGCTCATAGTTTTTTACGGCATTATCAAGACTGGACTTTGCCTGCAGGGACAACGCTCTGGCCTGTTCGATCTCCTGCGGCCGCGATCCGGCAGTCACTTCTTCATAATGAGCCTTCGCCGTTGCCATAGCGGCTTCAGCCTGCGCCTTTTGCGCCAGGATATCCCTCGGATCAATACGGGCCACTACCTGTCCGGCCTGTACCTTGTCACCCTCTTTGACCAGGAGCTCGGTAATCCGTCCTCCTATTTTAGCGCTGACACTGACAATCGTCCCGCCAACCCGGGCGTCATCAGTACTAACATACATTGCGTTCTCGCGCCACCACCAGCCGCCGCCTATGGCACCGGCTAACAAGAAGGTGATTAATATCCCGATTATCAATTTCTTGCTTTTACCGTTTTCTGCTGCTATATTTTCCGGCAATGGATTCATCTCCTCTGTGACTAATCAGTCAGTTATGTACAAATTCTACTCTGTTCCAATTACCTAGTCAATCAAAAAATATCTATAGCCACAGACTTTATATACCAGGTGAAACAAGGCGCACAATCTGTTGTGCGCCTTGTTATCACTTGACTAAATGGCAGGCTACATAGCGTCCGTTTATCTCCCTGAATTCCGGCTCTTCCTGGCTGCAGACAGCCTGACACTCGGGACAGCGTGTGTGAAATCTGCAGCCTGGCGGCGGGTTTGCCGGGCTGGGAACATCCCCCTGGAGAATAATACGGTTACGCTTAATACCCGGCTGTGGGAGAGGAATTGCAGACAGCAGTGTCCTGGTATAGGGATGCAGCGGTTTGGCGATAAGCTCACCGCCTTCCGCCAATTCAACCATCTTCCCAAGATACATAACTCCGATACGGTCTGAGATATGTTTGATTACATTCAGTCCATGCGCAATAAATAGATAAGTTAACCCCATTTCTTGCTGCAGCTCAACTAACAGGTTCAGAATTTGCGACTGAATGGAGACATCAAGCGCCGATACCGGTTCATCGCAGACTACCAGCTTAGGGTTGACAGCCAACGCTCGTGCAATCCCAATCCGTTGTCGCTGCCCTCCTGAAAACTCATGCGGATAGCGTCCGGCATGCTGTCGCCCTAAACCGACTAAACTTAGCAGCTTTTCGACCCGTTTGGTATGCTCAGGCCCGGTAGCAAGCTGATGGAGCATCAGGGGCTCACCGATGATATCACCTACCGCCATTCTGGGGTTAAGCGAGGCATAGGGGTCTTGGAAGACAATCTGCGCCTGACGGCGAAAGTTTTTGAGTTCTGTTTTGTTTAGCATGGCCACATCCTGGCCCTCAAACAATACCGCACCGGCCGTTGGTTCTATCAACCGTAATACAAGCAAACCTGTGGTCGATTTGCCGCAGCCAGATTCGCCAACCAGACCAAGCGTTTCGCCGCTTCTGATTGTAAAGGATATGTCATCTACTGCCCGTATTTGCCCGGTAGCCTTACCAAACAAGCCGCCCCTGACCGGAAAATATTTTTTTAGGTTGCGTACTTCCAGTAGTTGATGATCAGTCATCTTGAGCACCTCCCAACGGGTAGTGGCAGGCCACCAACCGGCCGTCAGCCTGGCAAACCAGTTTGGGCTGAAGCAGCCGGCACTTGCCCTGCACATGCTCACAGCGATCAGCAAAGGTACACCCTGACGGCAAAAAGGCCAAATCAGGCACAACCCCTTCAATGGTGTGCAGAAGTTGTTTCTTCGTGCCGTCAAGCCGCGGGATAGAATCCATTAGACCTGCCGTATAAGGGTGACGCGGCGCTTTAAATACAGCTTCTACCGACCCTTGCTCAACGATCCGCCCGGCATACATAACCGCCATTTTTTGCGCCATTTCGGCAACCACTCCAAGGTCGTGGGTAATGAGCATAAGCGCGGTATTAAACTCCTGGGCCAAATTTCTGATCAAATCAAGGATTTGCGCCTGGATGGTTACATCCAGTGCGGTTGTCGGCTCGTCGGCTAACAGGAGCTTCGGATTACAGGCCAGTGCCATGGCAATCATAACCCGCTGCCGCATACCGCCGCTCATTTGATGCGGGTATTCTTTCGCCCGCTGTCCGGCTGCCGGAATACCGACAAGCTCAAGCATTTCAACAGCCCGCCGCCAGGCTGCCTTCTTATCTACAGTATCATGCACGCGAACAGATTCCGCAATCTGGTCACCCACCGTATAGGCCGGATTAAGCGAGGTCATCGGCTCCTGGAAAATCATCGATATATCTTTGCCGCGTATAGCTCGGATTTCATGGGCCGGCATTTTTAGAATATCACGCCCCTGAAATAATACCTCACCGCTCAAACAGGCTGGCGGTTCTGGCACCAGCCGCATAATGGACATGGCTGTCACGCTTTTGCCGCAACCGGACTCGCCGACCAGCGCCAGCATTTCCCCTGCTTTCACAGAGATGCTTACACCATCCACCGCTTTTACGACACGTTTACCGATATGAAAGTGGGTTTTGAGATTATTAATTTCCAGCATATCGTGCCTCCTACTTCAACCGGGGGTCAAGTACATCACGCAGACCATCGCCCAGAAGATTAAAGGCCATGACAGTCAACGTAATCGCTACCCCGGGAAAGGTTACAATATGTGGCGCGTTAAAAATGGTCTGCCGGCCTGACCCCAGCATCGTTCCCCACTCTGCTGTCGGCGGTTGGACGCCCAGCCCGAGAAACCCCAGGGCAGCCGCTTCTAAAATAGCGACAGATACACCAATGGTGGCTCTAACAATGATTGGAGCCAGCACATTAGGCAAAATATGCGCGAAAATCAACCGGCGATCACTGTTACCAATCGCCCGGGCGGCCATAATATAAACATTTTCTTTGACTGACAACACACTGCCCCGGACAATCCTGGCATACTGGGGGATTGAGACTATTCCGATGGCGATAACCGCCTTTTCTACACCCCTCCCCAACACGGTCATAAAGGCGATTGCCAGCAGAATACTGGGAAAAGACAGCATAATATCCATAACACCCATAATGGCTGTATCGATCTTGCCACCGTAAAAGCCGGCCACAGCCCCCAGAACTACACCACAAATCAGCGCCAGTGTCACGGCCTCTATCCCCACAATCAGGGAAATACGGGCGCCATAGAGAATGCGGGATAAAATATCGCGCCCCAGCTCATCAGTCCCCATAAGATGAGCAGTAGTGGGTGGTTTTAATGAGTTCGGCATATTGCTTTCATACGGATCATATGGCGCAAGTACCGGCGCAAAGACTGCACTGAATATCAATACAGCCAGCATGATCAGACCAATCATCGCTGAGTTTGACGCCTTAAAGCGTTCAAAGAATTCTGCTTGTCGTGATTTGGCAGGCGCCATACCAGGATTCTGCGCCGGCTGAGGGTTAGCTTTGATGTTTGTTGCCATATTTATCACCACCTCTGCTAGGAATGTTGGATGCGGGGATCCAGATAACAGTACAGGATGTCAACAGCAAGGTTGACCAAAACAAAAATCGTTCCGATCAATAATACCGCTCCCTGAACCCTGGGATAATCTGATGTTAAGATACCATCTACTACATAAGCGCCGATTCCCGGCCATGAGAACACCGTTTCTGTCAACACAGCCCCACCTAAAAGCAAACCCAGTTGCAGACCGATTACAGTAACGATGGGAATAAGCGCATTCCTCAGAGCATGTTTTATGATGACAACCTGCTCGGTAAGCCCTTTGGCTCTGGCAGTACGGACATAGTCCTGACGAATAGTCTCCAGCATGGTGGCGCGGGTCATTCGGGCAATAATGGCTGTAGAATATGAACCCAAGGCCACAGCAGGCATAACCAGGTGACTCAGTGCATCCTTAAAGACTTCCATATCGCCGGTTAACAGGGAGTCCACAAGGTATAGACCAGTAATATTGTCAGGCGTCATACCAATTCCGATTCTGCCTGAGGCCGGTAACCATCCCAATATCACGGAAAAAACAATAATCATCATAAGACCAAGCCAAAATATCGGCATACTTACACCCAAAAGTGCAGCCACCATTGACCCGTAGTCAAACAGAGAGTTTTGTTTGACTGCCGAAATAACCCCCAAACTAACACCTAATACTGAAGCAATTACAATAGCAGCTAAGGCCAGTTCGACTGTCGCCGGAAAGCGTTTGACAAGTTCATCGGTAATTGAGGTCTTGGTTATGACCGACTTGCCCAGGTCCCCCTGGACTGCTTTCGTAATGTAATCAGCAAATTGGATATATATTGGTTTGTTAAGCCCCAGTTCTTCCCGCAGTGCCTCCACCCGCTCGGTGGTGGCATGCTGGCCGAGAATGATCCCGGCAGGATCGGTAGTAAACATATGCATGACCACAAAGGTTGCCAGCGACACCCCGAACAGTACCGGGAATAACAGCAGCAGGCGGCGAAGTATGTATTTAACCACAAATTTGCCTCCCCTTTTTATTCTCACTAGCTCATTGAAAAGAAGGTGATTTCGTGGAAACCACCTTCTTTTGTTATAAATTATTTAGCTTCTTTAGATACGATGTCTAACCAATGGATACCAACCGGATGCAAGGCAAACCCTTTAATGTTAGGACGGTGGGCGGCCATATCCAGACTGTGGCTGATCAGCACCCAGGGGGCGTCTTCCACTGCAATCTTTTGTGCTTCAGCATAGATAGCAGCACGTTTAGCCGGATCAAGTGTAGTGCGCCCTTCTTCTAACAAGGCGTCCATTTTGGGGTTAGAGTATTTGGAAGCGTTAAGACTGCCCTTAATCTGAGATGTTTCAAGCAGCATGAGGAAATTATCCGCATCACCGTTGTCGCCAATCCAACCGTAGAAGAAGGCGTCACCCTCAGCATTAAACAAGAATTGTTTATACTCTTTCCATGGATATGATTTGATGTTCATTTTAACACCGATTTTCGCTAAATCGGCCTGCACGGCAGCAGCCAGCTTTTCACCATTAACCGGATTATACGGCCGGGGGTTAGAATAGGTGATGCAGGTAAATTCAAAGCCATTGGCATAACCGGCTTTGGCCAGCAGCTTCTTAGCTTCCTCAACATTATATTCATAGGGTTTGACATCTTTAGAGTAACCGGGGATAAAGTCAGGTAACGGGGAATTAGGCAGTTTAGCCTGGCCCTGATACAGGAATTCAACAAGCTGCTGGCGGTTAATCGCCATACTGATCGCCTTACGCAGGTCCAGGTTATCAAACGGCTTTTTGAAGGTATAAAAGCCCATATAGTTGATATTCATGCCAGGGGTCTTAATCACGGTCATACCCTTGCTTTCCAGTGTTTTGATATCATTGGTGTCAACACCATCCATAATATCGGTGGCACCGGTCATAAGGTCAGAAGCCCGTACAGAGTTTTCTTTGGTAATTTTATAAACAACATTAGGCATTTTAGGTTTGGTACCCCAATATCCCTCAAAGGCAGTCAGCTCAACTTGCTGACCCTTATCCCATTTAACGAATTTATAAGGACCTGTACCTACCGGGTTTTCAATAAATTTATCACCGTATTTTTTCACAGCCTCAGGGCTGACAATGGGCGCAGCCAGGGCCATTGCTATGTTAGCCAGAAACGGTGCTGACGGTTTTTCCAGGGTTATTTTAACGGTATAATCATCAATGGCCTCGACTTTTTTCACCCCGTCAAAGGTAAAGGAAGCGTAGGGCATATCCTCCTTGACACTGGGGGGAAGCTGGCGTTCAATACTAAACTTAACAGCCTGGGCATTAAATACTGTGCCGTCATGGAATTTTACACCCTGGCGCAGTTTAAAGGTAATCTCTTTACCATCCGGACTTGTTGTCCATTCGGTGGCCAGCAACGGCTGAAGCTCCGTACTGCCTGGCTTGTAGCGGATAAGTCCTTCAAAAATCTGGGTCATTATTTTGGCTGATTCGCCATCATCGACATAAGCCGGATCCAGACCACGCGGATCAGAGCCCTGAGCAAACACCAGCACATTAGCGGCCCCAGTGCTGGCAGGCTTTTTCTCACCACCACCGCAGCCGGCCAACATAATGCTGGCCACGAATACTACAGCCATTAAAAACGCTATGTTTCTTTTACTCATACCAAATACCCCCCATAACGATTGATCAGAATTATATATATATTCTAAATTATACATTTATTTCTAAATTCCTGCCTGCATCCACTCTGAGAACACACTATTTATTTCGTTAGCTACTGGGATTTACAACTCCAGAAATTTTCCAGCATATACTCCTGTTTGATTTGCCAAAATATAGACATAACGGTAAAATAGAGTTATCTATGCGGTGATCTAGGAGGAACGCTATGGCAGCCTTTCTTTACCCAGCCTCCGGCCTTACACTTTTGCCCAGGTTTGTACGGAGTGTGTTCCCAATGGTTGAACAAGAACTTTCGGTTTGGCAGCAGTATGCTCAGGAAAACGGCATGCGGGAATTAGCCGACCAAGCCTTAGCAAGTATTAGTTCAAAGAAGTTTCATTGTCAGGGTGGCAGCGTCTACAGCCTGTACAAAGGTGTGCCCACCCGCAATTTCGTGCGCCTGGTAGTAGCACTGCAGACCATTAGCGACTACCTGGACAACTTATGTGACCGGGCTGGTTTTGCCGATGAAGCAGCCTTTCGTCAACTCCATCTGGCAATGACTGATGCGCTTGATCCCTCTGGACCGCTTAACCATTACTATGCCAACTACCCTTTTAAAGATGATGGCGGGTATTTGGCGAAACTGGTGAACACCTGCCGCGATGAGATTTGCAAACTGCCAGCCTATCATTTAGTCAAACCTGAACTCCTCCGTCAGGCTACACTCTATAGTGAGCTTCAAACCTACAAACACCTTGACCTTGCCATACGGGAACAGAAAATGCTTGATTGGATAAACAGCCACCTGCCGGAGTATCCGGGGATCAGTCCGTGGGAATTTGCGGCCGCTACCGGGTCAACGTTAGGCATGTTTATGTTGTGCGCTGCCGCCTATAATCCGGAACTTACCCAAGACCAAGCCACTAAAATTTCGCATGCTTACTTTCCCTGGATTAATGGATTACACATCCTGCTGGATTATTTTATCGACGGTGCCGAAGACCGTTTGACCGGCGATCTTAATTTTGTTGCTTATTATACCAACACCCAGCAAACGATCGAACGGCTGACCTATTTCAGCAGGGAAGCCAACCGCCAGACAGCTGTGCTGCCGGAACCAGCCTTTGGCCTTACGGTGGTTAACGGGCTGTTGGCCATGTACCTGTCCGATCCTAAAACCGACTCGCCGGACGAACGCACCATCCGGGACAACCTACTGGATTCTGCCGGGCTATATCCCAAATTCATGTATGGACTCTGCCGGCTGCTTAGGAAAAAAAATATACTATAACAAATAAAAGCGGGATTGCTCATTTTTCGTGAGCAATCCCGCTTTCATTTGTTTGCGACAATCTTATCTCTTACTTTGTCCAGCGGCTTTAATGATCGCTAAGGCGAATTCACCGATGTTGTAGAGATCCTCTTCTTTAATGAATTCATCTGTGGTGTGGACTTTGGACATGCCTGTACCAAGCACGGCAGTTGGAACACCATAGCTATTGAAATAGTTGGCATCACTGCCCCCGCCGGTGGCTTTGATGACCGGTTTCAGCCCGATGCTTTCGGCCGCCAGACGGGCCAGCATAACAACCGGCGCTGTCTCAGGCAGCACGAAGGCGTCATATTCTTTGCCGATTTTAACCTCGGCACGTCCACCTGACGCTTTAGCGGTTTCTTCAAATACTTGGCGCATATGCTCGGTTTGAGCTGCCAGCTTCTCGGCACTGCGGCTGCGGGCTTCGGCTTTAATCTCAACGATATCTGGTACAATATTGGTTGCTGAACCGCCCTTGATGCTGCCAATATTGGCTGTGGTCTCAGGGTCAATGCGGCCGTCTTTGACTGCGGCTAACGCTTTACCAGCAAGCACAATGGCGTTTATTCCTTCCTCAGGTGCAACCCCGGCATGGGCTTTCTTACCATATATAGTTATATCAATTTTATTCTGACCAGGGGCCATATTGACAATTTCGCCAGGCGAACCGCTGGAGTCCAGTGCATAGCCAAGATCAGCCCGGACCAGGGCCGGATCAATATTTTTCGAACCATTAAGACCGCCCTCTTCGGCAACTGTAAATATCACCTGGATGTTACCATGCGGGATATTCTGCTCTTGAACCAGCCTAAGAGCTTCCAGAATCGCCACTACTCCGGACTTGTCGTCAGCACCCAGAATAGTATCGCCAGACGAGGTAATAATTCCTTCTTTTAATACAGGTTTAATGTCGCCACACGGCTCAACACAGTCCAGGTGCGCAGTAAGCAGCAGACAGGGCGCCGCTGCCTCAGTGCCAGGTAGAAAGCCCAATACATTACCGCAGTTACCACCGATTTTGCTGCCGGTATTGTCTTCTGACACATCCATATGTAAGTCAGTCAGTTTTTGTTTAATGACATCAGCCACCTGACGTTCTGCCCGGGTTGAACATTTAATTTGCACTAACTCATAAAACTCATCAAGCATCCGTTTACGGTTAATCATTCTGAATCCCTCCCACATAATTACCCAAGCACCCAACCATATTAAAGCTATCATGTGTAGAAAGGGTGCTCATCATGCCAAAAACAATAACATTAGCCCAGCATAACCAAAAATTAGTTAAAGAGCTTACAGCTTATGGTTTTCAGGTTGTGGACAGCACTACCCACGCCAAACCCGGTCACGCTGCTGACGCCTATTTATACGCCAGCTACCGCCCTGATATAAACGACGGTGTCGCTGCCTACTACGACCACGCTGATATTAGCATTGGCAATTATCATTATACCACAGCAGACCACCCAGCTCCTATTATGCTTAATATTACCGGCCTAAGCGCAGGTCAGATTGCCGACACTCTCCGCCATGAACTGGCTCGCCGGCCGCAATTGTGACCGGTTACCGCTGGCGCGCAATCAGTGCTCCCCCCCGGGTAACAGCACCCTCACCAAACCGTTCCTTCAAGGTGTCCACAGCTTTGGCAACAGCCATACTTTTTTCATCCCCCTGATCAAACAGTGACATTTGTCCGCCTGCGGTGACAAACCCGCTTACGGTTACACCAAGCAGCCGCACGCCTTCACTTAAAGTAACATTGGCAAGCATTTCTTCGGCAATACGGTAAATTGTTTCATCAAGATTAGCAGCTACCACCAGGGTCTTGCTACGGGTAATCGTTCGGAACGAGGCAAATCGCACCTTAACAGTGATTGTCCGCCCACTTAGCCCCTGACGTCTAAGCCGCCACCCCACCTTCTCGACAAGTGTCCACAACTGCGCCTTAAGCTCTTCCCGATCCTGGATATCTTCGGCAAAGGTATTCTCTTTGCCAATCGATTTAGGCTGCCAGTCACTAATTACCGGACGCTCATCCTGACCATTAGCAAGCTGATGGATGATATATCCCAGCTGTCCACAATGTTTAGCCAATTTCTCCGGGTCAGCCTGGGCCACCTGGCCAATAGTTTTAAGTCCCAGCTTGTCGAGCGTCTGCGCAGTGGCCTGCCCTACACCCCATAGCCGGGTAACCGGAATACCGGCTAATACCTGGGCCACCTGGTCCGGCCGGATAACCATCAATCCGTCCGGTTTCCTCATATCAGATGCCAGCTTAGCTAAAAACTTATTTGGGGCTACTCCGGCTGAGGCCGTAAGGTTAAGCTCAGTTTGGATGCGCTCTTTTATCTTAACCGCAATATCGACCGGGCTGGCAAACAATCCTTCCATACCTGTGACATCAAGGAAGGCCTCATCTAATGATAGCGGTTCAACTATCGGTGAGAATTCAGTGAATATATTTAAGATTTCGTGGGAAACCTGGCTATATTTCTCGTGATTGGGCGCTAAAAAAACTCCCTGAGGGCAGCGCCGCTTAGCTTCAACAGCCGACATAGCCGACCGAACACCCAACTTGCGGGCTTCATAGGAGGCTGTGGCTACAACACCGCGCGTCCCGGTACCGCCGATAATAACAGGACAACCGCGCAGTTCGGGGTTATCCCGCTGCTCAACAGCCGCATAAAAAGCATCCATATCGACATGAATAATCCAGCGCTGCATGGCGTCACCTCACATAAGATCTTCAGGAACACATGTTCTAATAAATTATACACCAAAAATACTATCGAATCAACACAGGAACGAAAGTGTCTTTGAATTTTTACCTACCTATGCTAAACTAAGGACTAAGGAAGGAGGAGTTGGCCCATGAAAATCAGCCTGCTCTGTTTAGGTCTTATTCTTTTACTTACGCAGAGTGCAGCAGCAGAGATTCCACCAATTCTTTGGTCAGAATCAATTCGGACTACACCACCAAAACCGACCAGAGAGCTGATCAATCTTGATAATTATATGATTTTAAGGTCAGACCGCAGCCTCTCCATCAACCTGTCTGAGCATTCTCCGTTAAAATCCATTGACCTGCGCCTGGATGATAATGACTATTTACACTTAAATAAACAGGATTTCCTTTTTACTATCCAGCTTTCAGATAAAATTACCAAGATTATTGATATCCCGTTCGGCGAACATAAATTTAATTAGCAAAAGAAGTCCCGGGCGGTAGCGCCGCCAGGGACTTCTTTTTTGGCTCAATGCCCAAAATATTTTAATGTCTTGTCAAGAACCTGGGTCAACATTTCTTCGCCAGGCATTTGGTTGGTATTAACAAATTCTAAATCAAAGGTAATGTTATCTAATTTGATAAATGGCACCAATTCATGATTGGTTTGCAAAAACACAGACTTGGCAAAGGTATGTACAACCGTCTGCAGTCTGTCACCAAGTGCGTTGCTTTGTTTGCCATAATGATCAAAAACGCCTTGTACTGAATCCACGCAATTGCCGCTCTCATCATAGATAAAGGTATATTTGGGATTTGCATTCATTTGAATAAGCTCATCACCTAAGCCCGCCTGTTCTTTAGCCTCTTTAACCCAGGCTTTGTCTACGTTGATCTGGACATTACCGATAACAGGCTCCCAGACGTCCGCGGCAAGCGGAGCAAAAAGTTCATAGAGAATAATACCGGCATTGGCGGCCATGTCCTTAATATCTTTCTTATATACCGGCTGAGTCACAATGACACCCATGACCTGGCCCGGTATATCTCTGACAATCCGTAAGAAGGTAAATAGCTCACCCAGGCTTACCTGCTCTTTAGCCTGAATAATTGTTTTATAGGTGATATCCCCATCAGTAAACTCCCAGTACACATCGGTTTCATGGGTTGCTGTCCGGCCTTCAATCACGGCGTTGTACTGAGCTTTAATAGTTTTAACGGCAGTTTCACCGGCAATGGCTTCGTATATGTCACGCACAGCCTGCTGATAGATATTTTGGGTTGTCAATATAACACCACCATATTTTAATTACACATTATATATTTTACCGTCATTTAAGCATAAATACAAACTTTTCTGCCTTGTTCTTAAGTCCACTCCTCACTGGGTCTATATATGTCACGCCGCAAGGTGTAACTCCGGTTAAAACCACCCGGTAAGGCCTTGTCTTCTTCCCTGATAAACTGTTCGGTTTTTGCACTTAGGTTATCCAGATAATGCAATATCTCCGCTTCCAGAATCATCGGTTCCACCGGGCTTCCCCATTCAGCCTGCCCATGATGTGAATAGATACAGTGTTTGAGGATTAAACGGAGCTCCTCCTCAACACCAACTTGCCGGCACGCCTGCTCAACCATTTCCATACCCAGATAGATATGACGCAGGAGTTTTCCTTCTTTTGTAAAACCAACCGGCATCCCAAAAGCATCCACTTCAATCTCCCGTACCTTGCCGATATCGTGAACTAAAGCTGCTGCCAATAAGATATCCTTATTGACCCTGGCATAACGCGCACAATAGTCCTGGGCACTTGCAGCAACCTCTAGCGTATGTTGAAGCAAACCCCCGATACAGGCATGGTGATTCTTGACAGCCCCAGGGTGACGCTTAAATTTTTCAACAAACAATTTGTCGCCAACAAAAATGTAGTCCAGGATTTGTTTTAACGATTTACATTCCACGCCAGCAATCATTGCCGATAACGCCTCATATAACTGCTCAATATCCTGTGCTGCCATCATGCCCAGTTGTTTTAGAGCCTCATCAATCTCCTGCCGGGAGGGTATGGAAACATTATCGATAATTAGCTGCGGGGCCTCTTTAAAGTGATCAAGCGTAGCCTCGATGCGCAATACAAAGTTTTCTTGCAAAGTTATAACTGATTCATTTGATATATCCCAGTACTTAGCCGGCACATCAAGGCTATGATCGCTAATAAAACAATCACCGTAGGTCTTGCCATTTTTAGCTGTTTTAACCTCAAATCGCGAGATACGGTATATACCTGCCAAGCGGGCTCCCTTAGGATTCTTGACCAGTTCGCCAAGCTTCATAGTAATTCTCCTCCACCAGTAGTCTATTGTCTGCCTAAAGCACGAACAGAAAATATCTTTAAAGATTCTGCCGATGGCCGGCAAAATCCTGTCAGAGCAATAAGTAAATCTCCATACACAGAAATTCATCGTGTATACCGGCTACCGGCCATGCTTGCTATTTATATCAATGAGAACAGCTTACACCTTGTACGCATAAAGAATTTGCCTCCGCGAATATCGTCATCATCAGTCTTGTGCAAGTTTTTGAATAATCATCAGCTAAATTACGCATTTATATAGTAGGGAACTATTATCCCGATAACGTGATTAAGGGGGTTATGCAATGGGCGGGAGAACTCTCGATCAGTTTCGTAGCCTGCAACGGGCTAAATCCAAAGGCTCGCAATCAACTCAGCAAACAACTAAAACTGCTGACGATTATCAACCCAAGCACACTAAGCCTATCCAAAACCCTGAATAAGTCTAACCTCAACCTTTGAACACGCCTTCCGATTTCTTCCACACAAAAAACAGACCTCCGTACAA
>JAQSXM010000027.1 GCA_029256645.1 Sporomusa sp.
CTGCCATTTACTATTCGCGATGGCGCATGTGTGGAAACAAAATTACGTCTCTAATTGAGTAGGAATCGGTTAAAAACATAACCAGGCGATCAATACCAATCCCTAAACCACCTGTTGGCGGCAAACCGTATTCAAGCGCATTAATATAATCCTCGTCCATCATATGGGCTTCATCATCCCCGGCCATCCGTTGAGTCAATTGGTCAGCAAATCGTCCATGCTGATCGATTGGGTCATTTAGCTCCGAAAAACCGTTGGCAATCTCGCGCGCAAATATAAAAGCTTCAAAGCGATCCGTAATATCAGGATTATCCTTGTTACGTTTAGCTAGCGGCGATATTTCAGTAGGATGTCCAATAATAAAGGTCGGTTGAATCAGGTGCTGCTCACAGACTTCTTCAAAAACGTTATTTAAAATGCCACCAATACCATGTTTCTGCTCATACCTGACACCAAGCTTATCCGCTACAGCCCGAGCCTCAGCTACAGTCTTAACTTCATTAAAGTCTACCCCGGAGTATTTTTTGATGGCTTCAGGCATTGTAAGGCGATTCCACGGCGGTGTAAGATCAATCTCCTGACCCTGATAAGTAATCTTGGTAGTGCCAAGAACGGCTTGCGCAACTCCAGCTACCACTTCCTCAGTCAACCGCATAACATCCTGATAGTCGGCAAAGGCCTGATAGAGTTCAACCATAGTAAACTCAGGGTTGTGTTTAATTGAAATTCCTTCATTTCTAAAGACCCGGCCAAGTTCATAAACTTTTTCAAAGCCGCCGACAATCAGCCGTTTCAGGTACAGTTCAGGGGCAATCCGCATAAACAATTTCATATCAAGTGCATTGTGATGGGTAATAAACGGACGTGCTGCCGCCCCTCCCGCAATCGGGTGCATCATTGGAGTCTCAACTTCCAGGAAATCGCGTTCATCCAGTAGTTGCCGGAAAGCTTTGATGATTTTGCTGCGCATAACAAAATCATTACGCACATCAGGGCTTACTATTAAATCAAGATAGCGTTGGCGATAACGCATTTCAACATCTTTAAGGCCATGCCATTTTTCCGGTAGTGGCCGAAGTGATTTAGCCAAGAATTCAAACCCATTGGCTTTCACACTGATTTCACCTTTTTGCGTTGTAAATACCACGCCTTCGACACCTATAATATCACCGATATCTAGAAGCCGGAACTGCTCATAAGCAGTGTCTCCCATTACATCCTGACGAAAATAGATCTGAATTCGCCCTGACATATCCATAACATGGCCAAAACTGGCTTTCCCTTGCCTGCGCACAGCCATTAACCGACCAGCAACTCTTACAGTTTGTCCTTCTAATTCAGCATAGTTATCATGAATCGTCTGAGCATGATGTGTAAATTCATATTTACGGCCAAAAGGCTCAATACCATAGGATGCAATCTTATCTAATTTCTCCCGGCGAACCTTCATGAGTACATTAAGTTCTTCTGTTGTTTGCTCTTGATCTTGGGTTACTTCTGATTCTGCCATGTTGCGTTCTCCCCTGTCTCTCACTTTGTCAAATTAATGCTGGCGTCTAATCTCCATAATTTCATATTTCAGCATACCAGCCGGAACATTTACTTCCACTACACTGCCGACTCTTTGTCCAAGTATAGCCTGACCAACAGGCGATTCATTGGAAATTTTAGATTCAGCAGGGTCTGCTTCAGCTGAACCGACAATAGTATATTCAAGGTCATCATCAAATTCAAGGTCTTTTAGTTTAACAGTTGAGCCTAACGCAACAACATCTGTGCCAACTTCACCTTCATCAATGACTTTCGCATTACGCAGGATTTTCTCCAGGGTCAGAATTTCCCCTTCAATGAAAGCCTGCTCGTTTTTCGCATCCTCATATTCAGAGTTCTCACTGATATCGCCAAATTCAATCGCTTGCTTAATACGTTCAGCCACTTCCCGGCGGCGGACTGATTTTAAATGATCAAGTTTATTCTCGATTTTTTTCAATCCGTCTATTGTTAGCATAACGTCTTTTTCCATGATGTCATTCTCCTCTTTATTATTAAATATTCGGCAAAATTTCTTTTCAAATATTCTAAATAGACTTTGTAGATAGTGTATTCGCTTTTACTTAAAAATTTCCACCCTCTCTGAGGAAAATTCCACAGATGCATGACTTAGGCAATATAAATAGTGTCAAGTAGAAACTTGACACTGTGGGTGGTAAGAGGTAGCCTGCCGTTATGAAGGTCATCCTCTATTTTTCATTATTATAGGCATAAATAGATCTTTTGTCAATATTTTCTAAAGTACTCCTTTCTGCATCTGACTGGCATTAGCAACAGCATTAGCCCTAATCTGACCTAACTCCTGGGGCGTAATAGCCCGTTCGAAACTCCGGAAGCCGGCTAATTTAAAACCATGTTTTACAGCCAATTTATCAATTGTCTCAACTTGTTTTACAGTTAAATCCCGTCCTAGTGTAAAGTTTTCATAGCGGCCTTCAAGCGCTAAGATCATTGTTTCAGCCATGCAGGCATATGCTGTTTTCGGTGGAAATCCAAAATTCAGACCAAAATCTACATCACCAGGAATTTCGACAACCCCGCCCTCAATAACCAACACATCATTGCGCATTTCAGCGACCCGGCGAGATACGTTGCGCGGCCTGGCTACATCACAAACAATTGCTCCTGGCTTTAAATCCTCTGGCTCAATAATGCTATCAATAGCGCTGGTTACAGCTACAACAACGTCAGCGTTTCTAATAGCATGTTTAGTATTTGCCGTTACCCGCACGGCTAACCCTGATGCCTTTAAAATTTGCTTAGCAATTTTATCCAGTTTAATTTCATCCCTGGCAGCCAATGTCAGATACCGCACCTCACGAGCTAAAATCTGGGCGCAGGCAGCACCGATAGCGCCAGTCGCCCCTAGAATCAGTACATTGGCCCGCTCCAGGTCTATCCCCATTACTTTAGCTGCCTGGCGTGTTCCTTCCAGGGCTGTAGCTACCGTATAACTGTTGCCGGTGGTTACTGCGATCTTTAAATTCTTGGCTACAGTTATGCCAGCATCGCCAACAATAGAGGTAAAAGCACCTAAGCCAACAATCTGAGCACCCATTTTTTCTGCAACTTTTCCAGCTTTTATAATTTTCTGGGTAACATACTTTTCTGGCATAGCCATCATCTGCCGGGATGTTAGCGGGCAGCCGACAAACCACCCCTCAGCAGTATTATGCCCCGAATCTATACCGCTGATATGCGAAACTTTAAATGGCGGTATGTATTTAATAATCCCTTCTACCAAGCCATCTGACCAATTACGGGTAAAGGAAAATTTACGGCTAAAATCTTTGGCCTCAAGCGGATGAACTACAAAAGCAAATTTTTGCAAATACATGCGCCTCCTTATGTGAGTTTTTTAACTCTAGGTTCAATGCCAGTTTGTTCAATAAGGCAGACATACTCCGCTGCTGTCAGTTGTTCCGGTCGTTTACCTGATAAAGCTGTCAACACCCCTTCTAAAATATTAGTACCGAAAGAGCGCCCCCCCATCTCCGGGGTAGTAGTCACCAGTGTACTAACGCCACGTTGCTTTAACAATACTTCATCATCCTTGGTTACGGTATTGGTAATGACAAGTTTATCGCGCATATTATCCGGCATATACCGCCTGATAAAGTGGAAGTCACCGGCAATAATAGCAGCATCGCGGAAGTAAGTTTCAAATCTAGGCTTCATTTGTGTCTGCTTGTCGCCTGTAGGATAGAATAAACTAACCGGAAGTTGTGTAACAACAGGTGCTACAATACTCGCTAATCGTGCTAAACCCTTAAGAGTATTAATAGGTATCGGCAATCCCAGCCCAAACATTAAATCACCAAATACAGTCCGGCTGCCGGCGCCTACCAGGGCTTCTGCTAATCCAAACCGGTCAACAGCACATACGACAAGAGCCTGTTTATCCTTAAAATCCATCCCGTGTTTGGCTTCAAGATGAGGAATAACGCGCCGTTCCAGTGTATTCTTTATCGCACTACCGTCAACTACTGGTGTTGTTTTGGCATTAGCGGCCAGTGCTGCCGATTCCCGAAATGTATACCGCTTACTGCCAGCATATATGTATAGGTCGGTACCGCCAAGTCCAATGGCATCAACCTGACCATCCATCTCACGAATCAGCCGGGCAGCAACCTGTTTATCACCGTCTGTACCAATTCTTTTAATCAAAAATTCTTGGCCGCCAAATTCAGCTGATGTAATACCATTGCGTTTTGATGAACCAAGACTGATGCTTACTACCTGTTTCATCTTGTATCCTCCCGGTTAAAACCGGAGCTGTCTGATAAGAACACGAATTTCCTCCGGATTGACATATTTATCTTCAGCAATCGGAGATTCACCAATTTGTACCCCGATTACCGCTTTGTCCAGCATAGTCTCGATTAGTTTAATCCTCATGTTTGAGCCAATAATAATCACTATGTCATATTTGCGGACATTGCCGATAATTTCCATAATAGTATTAAATAGCTCTATACCACTTTTGGTTTGAACAAAATCCCACCGCTCCTGTTCGGACAAAACAAGGCAAAAGTCAATGCCTTCCTGCCTGGCCACAGAGTATATTTCCTGACAGTTTTTTAAGGGAAAACCAATGAGAGCCACACGGCCGCCTTTGCGAATCTCACCAATTGTCTCAAGACGCGAAACAAAAGTGCGATCAACGCCAATCTGCCCTGCCACCTCTTGCTGTGATAGGCCATCTCGCCGCAGATCCAGAATGCGATCAATGGTCTGGTGAATTTTCTGGCGGTTGACAATCTTATCGCCAATTCGTAGCAGCACAGCTTGTTCATCTCCCACTTAGTATATGTGCACAAGGTTGTGTACATACATATTCTAGCATTTTTTTTGCTTATTAACAAGTTTTTCCATATACTGGTCGAAAAAAAATACCGTTACCCCCATGGTTCAAAGGGAAAACGGCTAATTACTTTCTTATAAGTTTCAAGCTTTAATAATGTATCATCATGTGCCATGCCTTTTTTGAGCCCTTGTAATACACGAATCCCTTGCTGCATTGTAATCCCCATATCACCGGTGAGCTGAGACATGGTAGCACGACGGGCTTTATCCAGTGATTCATTTAGCGACTTTCCGGCATGTATGTTACCAACAAACTCCTGGGCCAAATAAAATTGCGCCAGGTTGGTCATTGGGTTACCACAGGCACCGCTGGCTGTCAATCCCAAGGCTTCAGGTAAAGTATGTTTAATACTAAACTCAACTGATTTTTTTAGTTCGTCTGTTTCCCGGCTCATGGCCTCAACCAGGGTACGGGCCGTACATAAACCAAACGTAGTTAAGGCTCTGATAACTGAGTGTTCAATTGTGTGAGCCTGCTCAAGTTCTACCAACCCGCCTAGGTTAGCCGTTATGCTAATTTCCTGGCCTGTCTCAAGGTCAGTACCGTAGACCGTGACAGGAATATCGCTTTTATCGCGAAACTCGGTATACCCGCCTTGAGGTGACCAACCGGCACCTGAGATTGCGGGATATTCTTTTCGCATTTTTTTGAGGTTGATATATTCGACATCATTAGAATAGATATAGCTCCCGGCAGTCCTCATTGTGTACCAGCGCGCATGGCCTCGCCCTTCCAGTTTGGCCATAAGTACAGGTAATTCATTTCCTGTGTCATCGACAGCTACATGATTCCAGATATTAACAATGCGAACAATTACGCCAACCGGGTATAAACCCTGTTCTTCAATAAGCCACGGACAAATGAGGATTTCTCGTCCTACCCCGACATCTAAGAGCAGTTGTCCGCCGTTTTCTATGATAAACATTCCGGTGATTGTTCCGCCCTCAGGCCTAGGCAGTATGCCATTGGCGACAGGCATGATTAGCATATCCATCCTTATCCCCCTGCGGAAACTGCTTAGAAACGCCCATCTGCGTTGTTGCTCCTCAAAACAATTGTTTGCGTACGACTGTACGCGGCACTGCTTGTTTTTCCGGTGCGCCTAGCAGCTGGACATTTCTAAGCAGTTTCCGGCTTTTGCACATTGACAAATTTAAATTATAGTATCGCGATAATTTTCCATGATCCGTATAAAGTCTTCTCTGGTGGCGGCCTGGTTGAATTTTAGCCTGAGTTCAGCTGAGCTGGGCAGGCCTTTGGTGTACCAGGCGGCATGACTGCGCATCTCTCTGATACCGGTGTATTCGCCCTTGTGGTCGACGAGCATGTCAAGCTGCCGCAGCAGCATGTCGATCCGTTCACCGAGTGTTGGCAGTGATAGCATTTCGCCGGTTGTCAGGTAATGGGCAACCTGCCGGAATATCCAGGGATTTCCCTGCGCTCCCCGCCCTATCATTATGCCATCACAGCCGGTCTCAGTCAACATACGCTTGGCATCCTGCGGGGTACGAATATCGCCATTGCCGATAACAGGAATGGCGACAGCCTGCTTTACCTCCCTGATAATTGACCAATCGGCCTGCCCGGAGTAAAATTGCTCCCGGGTGCGGCCATGCACACTAACAGCTGCAGCGCCTGCCTGTTCAGCTAGTCTGGCAATCTGAACAGCATTTATGCTGTTTTCATCCCAGCCTTTGCGGAACTTAACAGTAACCGGTATGGTATCAGCAGCCTCAACAACTGCAGCAATGACGCGATAGGCCAGCTCAGGGTTACGCATGAGCGCCGAACCCTCGCCGTTTTTTGTAATTTTCGGGGTTGGGCACCCCATATTAATATCAATAATATTTGCCCCTGAAGCCGCGACAATACGGGCCGCTTTTGCCATGCTTGCAGGCTCTGAGCCAAAAATCTGCAGAGCGACCGGTCGCTCCCGCTCATCAATTGCCAGTAGTTTTTTGGTGTGGGCATTGTCATAGATAAGCCCCTTATCACTTACCATCTCAGAATATACCAACCCACAGCCCATTTCCTTAGCTAACAGACGGAACGGCAAGTCAGTAACACCTGCCATAGGGGCTAGGATTACCGGATTGGTAAGCTTAATATGACCAATGTGCATATATTCCTCCTTAACCAGTCTCAAAAGGCGGCCTTTAAAGGCCGCCTTGGGTCATATTTACCGGTTTCGTTCATAAATAAGCCTGAGTCCCTCCAGAGTTAAGAAGGTATCTACTTTATCAATGGTTCGCGATTCCTGGGCAATCAGGTTAGCCAGCCCCCCGGTAGCAATAACAGTTACCTGCTGACCCAGTTCATCACGCATACGACGAACAATCTCATCCACCTGACCAACAAAACCATAAATAATACCTGATTGCATACTGTTTATTGTGTTGCGACATATTACACTTTTGGGTTTAATCAGCTCGATGCGCGGCAATTTAGCCGCCCGCTGAAATAAGGCTTCAGTTGCAATACCAATACCTGGGGCAATCGCACCACCCAGGTAATCGCCATTTTCAGCTAAAGCACAAAACGTAGTAGCAGTACCAAAATCAACAATGATCAATGGACCACCATATTTCGCATAAGCAGCAATGGCATTTACAATACGATCAGCGCCAACCTCGCGCGGATTCTCATATTTAATACAAATACCGGTCTTAATGCCAGGACCTACGACAAGTGGTTCAACATTAAAATACCGCTGGCACATCCTGGTCAGGGGGACCACAAGCGGCGGAACAACCGAAGAAATGACGATGGCTTCAATATCTTCCATCTTTAACCCGCGATAGGTAAACAGGTTGTAAATAAGAACACCATACTCGTCACCGGTTTTTTGCTTATCTGTGGAAATACGCCAGTGATAATTAAGTTCTATTCCCTCGTAAACCCCCAAAACGATGTTGGTATTGCCAACATCAAACACTAATAACATGAGTAACCCCCTATATAGGCTATAGGCCGTATCTGTCATACTCTGAAATGACCTCTAGTTTGATTAATAGTTATTATTGTACCTTAAAAGCGGGGAAATTGTAAATATACGACTAAATTCGGCAACGCCCTCAGGCTGGCTGTTTAGTAGTAACAAGTCCGGTTTTTAAAAGTGCCCGTCGAACCCGCACCCCAACATACACAGCCATCGCCGCCTTAACAAGGTCTAGCGGTAAAAAGGGCCATACGGCTAAATTGAGCGCTCTTTCCAGTGGCATAGCCTTATGCAGTACATATTGAAAAGACAGCATAAAGCCTGCCAAACCAATACCATAAATGATCATCAGTCCTGCAATCATAGCAACGGCAGTGTGTTTATAGGTCAATTCAAAGTGTTCCGCAACATAACCCACAATATACGTGCAGACAAAGTAACCAAGAATATAGCCGCCGGTTGGACCAATTAAAACAGCCGCCCCGGCTTTTCCCTGAGCAAACACCGGCAAACCAAATATGCCAAGAACCACCCACACAGCGACACTAGCCGGCCCCAAACGTTTACCTAATATCATGCCTGCCAGCAATACAAACATAACCTGCATGGTAATTGGTACAGGACCGAGAGGAATGGAAACCTGCGAGCTTACCGCAAGCAGTGCTGCAAATAAGCTTGTAAGAGCCATATTTTTAGTGTTCATACTTACCTCCTTAATATGCGGCTTATTATTGTCCAGTCAGGGCCGGGCGAATAGAGACATCCCCGGCCAGTACCCGTTCAAGCCCTTGCGGAGTCTCAATTAAAAGCGCGCCATCGGCATCAATATCAATAGCTACACCAGTAAAGCTGCGATCAACTCCGCGGACATCCACTTGCTGACCGAGCGTTATTGACTGGCTCTTCCAATCAGCAAGCACTGGCACAAAGCCTGATGTTTTAACAATATTATAGACATTCTCTAATTCAGCAAGAATGGCCGTAAGCAGCTTAACCCTTGGAACCTGGTGACCAGAGGCAATCGACAGGGAAGTAGCCGTTGCAGCAATCTCACTGGGAAACTCCTGCGGTTCAATATTTACATTGATCCCCATACCAATAACGATGTGGTTAATGGCATCCATTTCAGCACTCATTTCCGTAAGAATACCCACTACTTTGCGGCCATTACACAATATATCATTAGGCCATTTAATGCCGCAGCCGGCGCCTGTCACCTCATTGATAGCCCTGTTAACAGCAACGGCGGCCATTAACGTGCATTTTGCAGCCTCCATCGGGCCAAACGGCGGCCGCAGCACAACAGATAGCCAAATTCCTTTGCCGGGCGGTGAAAACCAGCCTCTGGCTAAACGGCCTCGCCCGCTTCCCTGAGCTTCCGCTACAACAATTGTCCCTTCCTGGCAACCGTTTGTTGCTAGCCTTTTGGCTTCATTATTCGTTGAATCAGTCTCACTGAAATAGTGGATTTCCCGCCCCAGGATATCACTTGTCAGCTGGGCTTTAATCTCTGCCGGTAACAGTCTATCGGTATTTTGCCGCAGTGCATATCCAAGCCGGGGATGGGCTTCAATCTCATAACCATCCTCTTTGAGTGCCCGGATGTGTTTCCACACCGCTGTTCTTGATACCTTTAGAGTGTGCGAGATATCCTCGCCTGAAATATACTGTCCGGAATTATGCTTTAAAACCTCAAGTATTGCTGTCCGCAATGTTACTCACCCCACACGCCTTATTGTTATCCTAATAATAAAATACCGGTTGACGATTGTCAATCAGCCATTATCTCATCATACTGCATTTACAACCTTATCCGGAATATGATAGCATTTCTATAGCAGACACTATATATAAGAGATGTGGGGTGGCGCTTATGGAAGTGATTAAGGTACTGGTGGCCGATGATGAGCCTAATATAACTGAAGTCTTGCAGCTTTACCTGGAACAAGAGGGATTTAAAGTATTCACAGCGGCTGATGGCCAGGAAGCACTGGCTATCGAAGAGGAACACTGCCCTGATTTGCTAATTCTTGATGTCATGCTGCCCAAGCGTTCAGGCTGGGAAATATGTGAAGCCATTGAGCGCAATGTGCCTGTCATCTTTTTGACAGCCAAAAGTGGGGAAACTGATAAATTAACCGGATTCTCCCTGGGAGCTGACGACTATATTACCAAACCATTTAGCCCCCGGGAGGTTATGGCCCGCGTTAAAGCAGTGCTACGCCGTAGTGGTTTGATCAGCGAAACCGGCGCCCGCCTGGAATTTCCCGGTCTTATTATTGATCAAGCTGCCCAGGCTGTTCAAACTGGCAGTCAACACACAGCATTGTCACCAAAGGAGTTTGAACTGTTGATCTTTCTAGCCCGTCATACAAAAATGGCGTTTTCCCGTGACCAACTTTTAATCAATGTCTGGGGCTATGACTTTGACGGAGCCGATCGTACAGTCGATGCCACCATTAAGCGCTTGCGCCAAAAAATTGATAATCCTGAATATAGTTATATCCATACCGTGTGGGGAATAGGTTATAAATTTGAGGTAACCAACAAATGACCAGATCTATTTTTGGCAAACTACTGCTTTCTCACTTGGTCATTATCCTGGTTAGTATGCTAACCATGGGGTTGTTGATGTCCTATCTGGTGCGCGACCATGTCATCGAAAACAAACGCCGCGACCTCTTAGCCAAAGGCAGTGCTGCCGTAACAATAGTAACACCGCTACTAACAAACGGGCAAAAACCCTCTGCTGCATTGCTTGATGCAATGAGTGACATGGCTGGTGGTGATATCTGGATTATGGACAAAACCGGCCAGATCATCGCCGGTCAACCACCGGCACGTTGGAAAAGCAGGCACCTTAAAAACCTGGCAGAATTTTGGAACACTGCCGATTGGCAGGATGGCAGCGGTGCCCAGAAGATATTGAAACCACGTCGACTCCGCGAGCCAGCCATAATCGCTGCCCTTCCCCTGCCGGCGGCAGGTTCCGGCCAGCAGACAGCGCTCTTTCTCTTTTCACCGGTAACAGGTGCTACCCGTACAGCCCTGGCGCTTGAACAGTTGCTCCTCTATTCACTGGGAGCCGGTATTCTAGCTGCTGTTCTAATTGGCTTGCTAATGGCCCGCAGCCTGACCCGCCCGCTTGCTGATATCAGCCGGGCAGCTGCCGCATTTGCCGGTGGTGATTACCAAAGCCGTACCAATGCTATCAAGTCTGATGAAATAGGCCAGCTTGGCCGTACCTTTAACAGCATGGCATCAGAGTTGGCTCAAATAGAGCAAAACCGCCGTGAATTCTTGTCAGATGTTTCGCACGAACTAAAAACTCCAGTTGCGTCTATCCAGGCTTTAGCAGAAACAATGCTGGACGGATTAGCCAAGAAACCTGAGCAGCGGGAACGTTATCTGGCAAGCATTGTCGGCGAAACCAAACGCATTGGCCGTCTTGTTGGCGATTTACTGGACTTATCCCAACTTGAGTCCGGCGAACTAACTATTGTCCGCGAAAAAATTTCACTGTCAGAGCTAATTACTGTCCACTGCACCAAGCTGATGCCCTTTCTTGAAGCGAAATCGCTGATAATTACAACAGAACTGCCCGAAACAATTCCGCCAGTCATTGCCGACCCTGACCGCCTCGGCCAGGTATTAGCTAACCTTTTGACCAACGCCATTCGCCATGCCGATACCGGTTCGATCATCGCTATAACAGCCCATCCCCACCAACAGCAAATAGCGCTCACTGTGAGCAATACCGGACCAGGTATCCCGGCAGAGCATCTGCCCCATATTTGGGAAAGATTCTACCGGGTAGAAAAATCCCGTTCCCGTGGCGACGGCGGCACAGGGTTAGGACTAGCCATTACCAAAAAATTAGTGGAAGCTATGGGCGGCACTGTCAATGCCAGCAGCACACCGGGTGAGATTACTGCTTTTACAATTACTTTACCCGCAAAACAGTAAAAGTCACCCATAAAAATCCAAATGTCACCTTTTTTGTCATAATTTTGTCATATCTCTCCGCTATTCTATACTCAGCAGCTTAACAGCTGATGAGATAGGATCATCAAAATAAATAGTGGAGGGATTTACGTGTTTTCAACAAAATCTCGTACAGCAATTGCCGCTTTTGTTGTAGGTGCTTTTATTCTGGGTGGCATTGCCATTCCCCTGATTGCACAGGCCGAATCAACCACCAAAGACCGACCTGCTCACCACCGGTGCCATCAGGTTAATCCAGAACAAGCGGCTAAACGTCTGTCAACAGAGTTCGGGTTGGATGAGGCCCTTATTGCCAAATATCAAAAAGAAGGTAAAAGCGTCAAAGATTTGTCCCGCGCCGCCTTCTTTGCCAAAGCCAGCGACAAATCTTTTGAATCAGTGCTAGCCCTCAAAACAGAGACAAATTCCTGGAAGGATGTTGCCAGTACACTAGGCGTCGACAAGGAAAAGGTAAAATCCCTTCGCCAGGAGTTAGCCGCAAAACGCCTATCCCAAAGGTTCAGCCTGGACCAGGGTGACATTCAGAACCTGTTCAACCAAGGTTACCACCACCGCGATATTGCGATGGCCGGACTATTGGCAAAACAAAGCAGCCAAACCATTGAACAGATTATCGCTATGAAAAAGGTCAATAACACCTGGCAGGATGTTGCGACAGAACTTGGCATTGATCTTAAGGCACTAAAAAAAGAAATGAAACAGGCCAGAACAAACAAACATAATCCTACATAATCCCAGGTCGTAAACATAAAAGCGAGATTGCTTCACACACGTTCACCATGACCAGGCTTCTCCTCTAGCCTGCCAGTCATGTGAGCGCCTGTAGCACTCCCGCTTTTTTTATTTTTCAAACCTACCACCGCTCGCAGCTTGACTTACGTTTTTGCCAACACGTCAACCGTCAGCTAAATTACTGCAAACGCAGTCTGGCAATGACACCTGCTACCAAACCATAGATATGCGCTGCCAGGTCAGGTGGTAATGCCCCTGTACCACAGCTGGGCGTCCAAATGATGCTTTGCCGTAGAACAACAGGATCGATACCCCGCTTGGCTAATTCAGCAGCCTGTTCATCAAAGCGGGCAAGTATTGAAGCCGGTGTCTCCTGCCAAGCCTCCTCAGAGGTGGGTATCAGACCCCAGGCCAGTTTACCGCCCTGCTGCAAGTATCCAGCCAGGCCTTTGGCCTGTAGCGCCATACCGGTAAAGTAATGGTACGAGTCAAAGCTTATCACATCCAGCGGCAGCTCGAAAAGAATCGACCAGTCAATCCCGGCACAAGTATGAACCCCCACCCGGACTCCTTCCTGGTGCAGCGTGTCGATGATAGTGGTGAGCGCAGTTGCTGCTGCTGCTTTAGTCAGTGTTATATGGGTAGATGTATCGATCAAAAACAGGCCGGGATCATCAATAAAAATCAGTACAGGCAAACCGAGTAACTTAAGGCGTCTAGCCTCAAGTGCAGCCTGCACGGCAAGACATTTTACCAATATATCGCGCAGCGACTCATCATAAAAACAGGCCCGCCCTTGCTCATCTTTAATCTGCAGACCAACAGTCAGCGGCCCGCTGATATGCCCCTTGACGCCTTCAGCCTGGGGGAAATACTGCCCGAAATGACTAATAAAAGCATTCAACCCGGCAAAGGCCTCCCCGGTTAGGGCAAACCCGCCTGAAGCGCCGGCCTCGCCGTTCAGAAACGCCATATACTGTTCAAAGAACTCAGCTACTTTATCCTCCCACCCAGACTCAAGCCGGTCAAAGACAGGATCCTTAGGCGGTGAAAGCGTCAATACACCCAGCTTAATCAGCGGCTGTACATACTGAACAACAAATCCCTGTTCAGGCATCTTGGCCGGCAATTGTGGCCAATGCGGCCAATGTGGCATCGCTTTAGCGATTACTTCGAGCGCGGTTATCTCATCCTGATATGGCAGACTTCCGATTCCGGTAGCCCGGTGTGATTTTAGCCAACTCATAGTATTAACCTCCGCATGTTACGTTAGGAGACGGCTATTGCATTGTTGATTATCCAGACAGAAAAACCGGCTCCTACGTGTTATTACTCTCGATTGAGCAGCATCGCCGCAATAATCGCCGTCAATGGTATGGCACAAATAAGTCCGATACTGCCGGTTAGTGCCCTGGCAAACTCAGTCACAATCAGGTTTAAGTTAAGAATCTTCAGCATTGGTGCATTCTGCTGTGAGGCTATTAACAGCATAAGCGGCAGCGAACTACCAGCATAGGCGAGAATCAATGTATTAGACATTGTCCCCATGATATCCCGGCCCACATTCATACCAGCCTGTACCAGTTCTTTAAAGCTAATAGCCGGATGTACGCACTTAACCTCATATACAGCCGAGGCGATGGAGATAGTAACATCCATAACAGCCCCCAATGCACCAAAGACCATACCGGCAAACAGTACGCCCTGGAAATCAATATTAGACAACGTTGACGCTTTCAACAACATGGCTTCTTCTGAATCCAGTCCGGTCAGATGCATAAGTTTTATCGCCAGCATTGAAAGCAGCCCGGCTATCGCCACCCCGCCAATTGTACCCAATACAGCAGCAAGCGTCTTTTTAGACAAGCCGCTTATGACAAGCTGTGTTGCCATTGCAATCACAGCAGCCACTGCCAGCGTTAGAAGCGTTAGACTATACTGATGGACAAGTACCTGTCCAATAAAGAATTTGAAAATGAGCAGCACCGAGAAGGCAATCACGAGTACTGACTTGGCACCAATAAAGCCGCCGAACACGACCAGTGCCAGTACAAACAAGCCTCCTAAAACATATACATAATCGAACCGGTCAAAATCACTGACATAATAACTTGTTTTCCCCAAATCGTGAGTAACTGCGACAACTACCTTATCACCGGGTTTAACTTTTATCTCATACGCCGAATGCTCTGAAACAAAATTAAACGTATCTACAACCTTGCCGGTTTCCGGACCACTTGTCAGTTGAATACTGACAAGCTCACCTTTAGCCATCTGATATTGCTTCTGCATTGACTGATCAAGGGGACCGACAAAGACTACAGTCCCCTTCTCATACTTAACTGCCTGGGTAGTAGCCGGAGCGGCATGCGAAACACCGATTGACAATATCATTACCAGAATTAATAATAGCAGCTTTTTCAAACTAACCCTCCCTGTCAAAACACTACCTACATATTAGCCCACCTAAGAATATCTTGCAACTAAAACCAGCTGCAAATAGTCAAAAAAAAACCGGCAGGGTAACACCCTGCCGGTTTAATCGTACCATTAATAGCGCGAATCAGGTAAGCCAAAGCTATAGACAACCTTAGGTCCAGTGCCATCATCAGGCCCATTTTGGGCATTGACGGGCGCCACGTCAACAGGTGGCTGATTATCATCGCTATTATTTTCTTTTTCTATTATTTTGCCCTGGTTTAATAACTGCGCCAGTTCATTTCCTTCAAGTGTTTCCCGCTCTAAAAGCGCATTGGCAACAAGGTGCAGCTTCTCGATATTGTCCTTAAGCATCTCTTCGGTTTTAGCATAGGCGGCTTCAATCATCCGCCGGACTTCTTTGTCAATTGAGTAGGCTACCTCTTCGCTGTAGTTGCGGTCACGGGAAATATCCCGTCCCAGGAAAACCTGCTGTTCCTGCCGGCGGCCAAAGGTAATTGGGCCCAATGCCTCACTCATACCATACTCGGTAATCATCTTACGTGCCAAATCGGTAGCACGTTCCAGGTCGTTTTGGGCACCTGTGCTGATTTCTTTCAGGACGACAGCCTCCGCAACCCGCCCGCCGAGGAGCGTATTCAGCTGCTCAAGGAGTTCAGTCCTCGTTGCATAG
>JAQSXM010000409.1 GCA_029256645.1 Sporomusa sp.
GCAGTTGCTCAGGATCACCTGGTTAATCATTAGCAAAGTCGCTTTGGTACTGTCCGTGTCTACAAGGAAACAGATAAATACATAATGTGATGTAGGTTTTGAAACCACAAACAGGAGCAGCTAAGAATAGCTGACCTTATTTGTGGTTTTTCTATTTTCCTGAGATTACTACACCTTAAGGTTGCATTTTGGCTGGCCGCCCCACTGTAATTACAATTATTCATTGTGGTGCTGGTACAAACATGTATTATTCATAACAATATAGGGGGATAAACAAATGAAAAATAATAAAAAAATCGCGTTGGCTCTTGCCGCGGCATTTACTCTAAGCATGTTCGGCACCTCGCTAGCGGCTCCCAATCCTTTTTCCGATATACCTGCCAAACATTGGGCGTATGACTCGATTAACAAACTTGCTAAGGCTGGTGTAGTATCCGGTTATGGCGACAATACTTTCAAAGGTGACAAAACGCTTACCCGTTATGAAGTGGCTGTTATTGTAGCCAAGGCTATGAGCAACCCAGACAAAATTGATGCTGAAACTAAGTCCGTCTTGGACAGGCTTCAAACAGAATTTAGTTCGGAGCTGAATAATCTCGGTGTTCGTGTTGATGAAATTGAAAAGAAAACAGACAATCTAAAAATTAACGGTAATATTCGTGCAAGATACGACAATAATGAAAGGAATGATGGCAGCAAGGAAACTTTGGAAAAATTGCGTACACGTTTAATGCTAACTGGCAAAATAAATGACAGCTGGAGCTATAACGGACGATTGCAAAATATCCAGGACATTAAAACCGGGGGCTCAGAAGGGGAAACTGTACTTAATATTGCTAACCTCAGTGGTAAAGTTGGCGGAGCCACCCTTACCCTTGGCCGCTACAGTATACTTCCGGTTTATGGCATGGTAATTGACGACCAGGTTGATGGCGCCATGGTTAGCTTTGGCAATAAAATGAAAGTTGATCTTGCTGGTTACAAATTTGACTCAAAGGTGACTAATAATGAAACTATTCTTATGGCCAGTCTAGCCTATGCTGCTAATAATAAGCTCGATTTAGCCGGCGCCTACTATCATTACGACGATAGCGATAAAAATATCTATGAAGCAGGCTTTGCTTACAAATTGAATAAAGATTTTACTGTAACTGCTTCTTACACCAAGGAAGATGTGGATAAAAATGACTCCTATTACACTAAACTTGCCTACAAAGGGGCAAATAAGTCTCGAGAGGGTTCTTACGGTGTATATGCCACTTACCGGGACGTCAAAAAAGGTACTTACATTGCACCGACCTATGACCAGGACTTTATTAGTTTAACTAAGGATACAAGCACTGGTGATGGTAAAGGCTACGAAGTTGCTTTTACTTACACACCTGTAAAAAATCTTCTGTTGACGACTAGTTATACTGATCTTGAGGGCGCTGCTGACAAAACAAAAGATTCCCAATATTACAGAGCGCAACTAGAGTTTTTCTTCTAGAGATACAGTTTCAGAGCTAAGCCCAAAATTCCACATAAATATCAAGAACGGCTGCCAATACGTCTGGCAGCCGTTCTTGTAAAAGGAGAGAAGAAAATGCAAAACCGTGCAAGGACATTTCACATGATAAAGCTCATGTTTAGCCGGTCCAATAAGCTCTCAATGTCTTGCCCTCTGATATAGTCCCAGCCAAGCCACTTTAAACAGGCCTTATCCGGTAACTGGTAATCCACCCGGGGATGGAGCGTAGGGAAATACGCGCCAGCACAAATACGGCCAAACTCAGGCCCGGTTAAATAAGCAATTAACTCCTGTAATTCAGCAACCTTTGAGGTTTTTACCAGGAAAGACAGCGGGGTTATTAATGTTCCATCCTCCATCCAGATAACTTTGGCATCAATCGGTGGTGACACCGTATTAGCAAAAAAGTAGGGCATCACATAGATTGGCGGCCGGCCGGGATTATTGCTGGCCATGCTTTTAATCATTTGGGACGGGTGCATTCCGGTTCGGACTGATCGCCTCAAAGCCGCAATACCGGCGTCTCCATATTGTTTATAAATGTTCAGCAGGACTATGTCATCAAAGTCGCCGCTGCAACCGTTTAAAACCACCAGCTGTTCATATTCCGGCTGTAATAGATCAGCCCAGGTTTTCGGAACAGGCAGGCTACCCAGCTGTCTGCAGTCAATTACCACAACAACCGGGTTGACGGCAACCACATTATACCAGCCCTGGGTATCTACAATGCCAAGGTTGTCCAGGGTGCTGTGTACAGGTTGGGGCAGCCAAGTAGTGTAAAACCCCTTCTCTATAAATTGCCTGACAAAGTTTTTATTGAACAGATTGTAATCAGTGGTTAGTATCAAATCAGGAGAGTTATCAATATCCTGAACATGCTGGAGATAATCAGAAAAAGCCAGTATATCATTACTGCATGACCAGATATAGTAATTTAACTGTAGATTTTTTTCTGTTTGCAGTCTCTGCAGAGTGTCATGAAATGCATAGTTAAGTGGCAGGTGCAGGGCGCAGGGGAGTTGGGCTACAAAGTTAAATACACCCGGTTTGTTAATCACGACTGCTGACAGCCGGTGATTACGCTCAGTATTCTCAATTTCGTCACCCAACAAGCGGGTAAATGTTGCTGGATTAATTTTCTTGATGCGCAGCAATGTCTTCAGGCGCAACACATCCCCTAAACCCTGGGAGAGATCTTCTTTGGTAAAAATGTTAAAACCATTAAAAATACCCTCTGTTTCAGGATATTTACTGACAATTTCCCGAATGGTGCATTCAAGCAAATTGTTGTTCATAGCATATCCCTTCCGCTTACCCCAAAATTAATTCTCTAAGACTTTACAGCCGTATCGTATAATACAGCGAAAGAAAATACAAGGGTTATTCATATAATCTAATGTTAAAAAGAATAAATAATAATTTTCAAATGAAAGAGGATAATTGCAAAAATCGGGTAAATAAGGTATATGTGTATTAAAAACAGGAGGTGAAAACCTATGATCCATCGCTTATTTGTCCGGTTGCTAATATGTGTAATGGGGAGCCTGATTTATCTTTCTTTAACAATGCCCGGGGCATTGGCTGAATCCAGAACGCTGCCCAAAGATACCAAACTTCATCCGCAGGGCTGGAGTGTTGGTGACTTCATCAAATTCAGGAAAAATACTACAGTCAGCTTAAATGAACTCGGAGAAGTTGTTTCCGGGACATTGGACAAGGATACATTGCTGCCGCCCCGCGGCGGGGACCGGGTGATTAATGATTATTACTCTACAACTGTCCACGCGGATATTAGCCCGTATTTTCACCGTTTTTACTACCGGCCGTTTATTGGCAGGGACTATAATGTGGTTATTCCCGGTTATGG
>JAQSXM010000028.1 GCA_029256645.1 Sporomusa sp.
TGAAGATGAAATCGGTCAAATGGCAAAAGGGTTTCGGGAGATGCGGACGAATTAGCATACTATTGTCGCGAAGGTATACTCCCAGTCAGAGCAACTGGCGGCTTCGTCCGAAGAATTGACTGCCAGCGCCGCGCAATCAGCCCAGGCGGCAAATCAAGTTGCCCTATCGATCAGCGAAGTGGCAAACGGAGCGGAAAAACATGTTAACTCTGTCAATGAAACCTTGGTGGTTGTGAAACAAATGTCGGATGATATCCAGCAAGTTGCCGGCAATACCAGTCTCGTAGCTGAAAAATCGGCTCAGGTTGCTGAAACGGCAAAGGTAGGCAGTAAGTCTGTAGAGCAGGCTGTCAGTCAAATAACCAAAATTGAACAGACAGTCAATAACTCCGCACAAGTAGTTGCCAATTTGGGTGAGCGCTCCAAGGAAATTGGTCAGATTGTGGATACTATATCAGGAATTGCCGGTCAGACCAACCTACTGGCGCTCAATGCAGCCATTGAAGCTGCAAGAGCCGGGGAACAAGGCCGAGGCTTTGCTGTGGTGGCCGAGGAAGTTCGTAAGCTTGCGGAGCAATCACAGGATGCGGCAAAACAAATAGCTAAGTTAATCGGCGAAATTCGGGAGGACACAGATAAAGCGGTCGCTGCTATGAATGAAGGTACACATGAGGTTAAAGTTGGGACAGAGGTTGTGACTACTGCAGGCCATGCATTTGGGGGAATAACGATTCTAGTAACAGAAGTATCCAACCAAGTGCAGGCGATTTCCGTTGCCATTAGGCAGATGGCAAGTAACAGTCAACAAATTGTATCAGCTGTAAAAGAAATCGATGGTCTCAGTAAAAATGTGGCAGGGGAAACGCAAACAGTATCGGTGACGATAGAGGAGCAATCAGTATCTATGGAAGAAATTGCCTCATTTAGCCAGAGTCTTGCCAAATTGGCTCAGGATCTTCAGGAAGCTGTCAGTACGTTTCGTATTTAGTATACAGAAAAATAATAATACAGGTATAGTTATATATTGGAAGAAAGTAGCGTAGTCCCGTAAATCCTTAAAAATCCTAGGTTTGCACAACTCTTTCCTGCTGAAACTTCAAAGCAACCAGCGTGCTGACATAACCAACCTGACGACTATTAATGCTGGCACCAAGACGACGGATGAGACCATGGTTCTGTAGAGTAATTACTCTGTTTAATATATCTTACTCGCTACAGTTTAGGCGGGCTGCCAAGTCTTGTTAGGGTGGTGGTGTCGACAATGGATAATGTAACAGATAAGTTAGAATGCAATTTGACGGAAGAAGAACTACGAGAGTTGTTGCTGATCTGCCCAATATTATTAGAGACTTAAAAGATGAAAGTGACGACTTAGAAAAAACAGATCAATGATGTAATGTATCAGCCATCTTATGCTTTAATAGGGTGGCTTTTACCTATTATTTACCACTTTGCGCTTGAAAACATCTATCGCAGGTGTACATGTGACCGATTGGCTTTCGGTACGAGTGATAGTGGGTAATATATTGGTGTACTCGTGATTACATTGTGGCTGAAAATATAACATAATTAAGTGGTTATTTTCGAGTGGTATTAACTACTCTTAATCAGTGGTTGTTGGTTCGATTCAAACGTGGGTCCACTAAGAAATATAGGTGTATCAAAGGTTTATGGTCCTTTGGTACACCTTTTGAATTATAAACCGTTGACAAGAAGGCGAAAAATAAACCGGTTAAAACCGGGAGGGGTAATGTCCTTTGTCAGTTAAGCTGGTAACATCAACTTTCTATATTGGGGGACAGGGATATTCCAGTTTTATTACACGCTACATCAAGGATAATTTGTGCTCCTCTGTCCACTGCACCCGGTTCTCCTAATTTAGATTTAACTTCGTCGAGATCATGTAGTATACGTTCTCTCAACTCTTTATTTGTTAAGAGGGCTACGGCCTCTTTAACAATATTATCAGGTGTAGCATTGTGCTGTATTAGCTCTGGAATGATCAGACGATCAGCAATAATATTTGCTAATCCAACATACGGTATATCTACCATGAACTTCGCAATAAAGTAAGTAATTGTGTTCAGCTTATAAATAAGTATTGTGGGAACAGCCATTATCGATGTTTCCAGGGTCGCAGTACCTGATGCGGCGATGGCGATATCAGAGATATGCATCAAATCATAAGTATGTCTAGTGCTTAATTTAACTGGCACACTATATTCTTTAAGTATATTAGCTATTGTTTCTTCCGCTATCGTGGGAGCTATTGGTAAATAGAATTGACAGGGTATTTTTTCTGTGATTTTTTCTGCAGCAGACATCATTACCGGCAATAATTCTTGAATCTCATGTCGCCGACTGCCGGGCATCAAAAGAACTACTGGTTTTATCGGGTCAGCGTCAAAATATCTATAGGCTTCTTCTTTAGTTAAAGTTGGTTTGGCAATATCGATTAACGGATTCCCTATAAAAGACACATTTGCGCCTGCTTCGCGGTATATTTCGACTTCGAAAGGGAAAATCACCGCAACATGCTCAACTAAATTAGCCATTTCTTTTGCTCTGCCACGCCCATGTGCCCAAACTTTAGGACTAATATAAGATACTACCGGAATACCTTTTGCCTTAGCGATCTTTGCTAATCTCATATTAAAGCCAGGATAGTCAATTATAACTAATACATCCGGGCGCTCAAGGTCCATTACATCTGACAAAAACTTGCGTAAACGAAATAGCTTAGGCATAGATGTTGCAATTTCTATGAACCCCATAGTAGCAAGATCATTAATGTCATGAACTATTTCTACGCCAGCTTCCCGCATTTTACTGCCGCCCATGCCGAAGATTCTGACGTTAGAACAGATTTTTTTTAACGCTGTTGCCAAAGAAGCCCCGTGTAAATCGCCGGACGCTTCCCCTGCTGAAATCATTATTTTACACATATCATGACACTTCCAATAATTTTTGGTATATAAAGAGTTCAGTAATACACTAAGGCAAAATACCCGTTAAGTTATGTTTCCCCTAAATCAGAACATTTTACCCTAAATCCGCATTGATTCAAATAAAAAAAAGATGCGTAGTTCTTACGCAATCTCATAGCTGGTCAATGTTATTTTGAATGCACCTTCCTCGATCCCCAAGACTCGTTCCAATAGAGATTCGGCCAGTTTTACCTTGGTGGCAATCACTTCAGGCGGTTCTTGAAAAAAAAGGGCTTCCCAGATACAACTTAGTGTACTCCAGAAAAAAGCAATGGTTTCTTTTATACTAACCACACTCATAGTTTTTTCCTGATCTCCTTGTTGAATCATGTCAGTGATAAGCGGGTTAAAGACGTCTTCGACCAGCTTTTTCCAGGCTTTGTAGTATAAGTTGAGTTGTTCTTCATCCCACAGCCTTTTAAAAAGAATATTAAGCTGAGTAGGAAGAAACAGGCGTGTAATAAATAGTTGCAGTTTGGGTAAAGCCGTGAGCTGGCGGTTTTCCAACTTGAAGGAAGTGGCCATTTCGGTTGCCCAGCGGGCGCAAATTGCTTCCAGGATGGCTTCTTTGGAAGGAAAATAGTGGTAGAAGGTGCCTTTTGCGGCGCCGGTTTTTTTTGTAATATCAATGATCATGGTTTTTTGGTAGCCGGCAAAACGAAATAGCTCCAGTGCTGCGTCCATCAGTTCGGTCCGCCGGACTTCAGCTTCTTTTATGATTCTTGTAATGAAAAGCATCTCCTAATTGGTTTAATGACCATGATTGCTGGGATAAGAAAAAAGTGTTTTAGGTCCTAATCCTCAAAGCGATATAAAGGCTGTAAAGCGGGTCATTACTTAAAACAATTGACCTGGGTCGATAATAATTATAAAAAAATTTTGTCCACATTGTCAAGAAAAATTGGCCAAGCCTCATAAGTTCGGATTTTTAATGACCAGGACCTTTCAAATTAAGTAAAACTACGCCGCTGATAATTAAGGCTATCCCTATACCGGTGTAAACGTTGAAAGACTCTTTCCAAATCAAAATGGCGACCAATGTCGTCAAAAGCGTTCCTAATCCCGACCAGATAGCATAAGCGATGTTTAGTGGAATAACAGTCATAGTTTGGGCGACTGTATAAAATGAAGTTCCCATTCCTACTATAAAAGCAAGGCTGGGCATGAGCTTGGTAAAACCTGCTGAGGCTTTAAGCATAGACGTGGAAAAAACTTCGAAGGCAATTGCTATGCCTAATAAAACATATGGATTCACTGCAGTTCCTCCTTAGTTAAAGAAATTAAGTAGTTTAAAACTTTCTCACGAGCATCCTCACTTAGGTTCATTCCGTGTAGCTGATTGAAGTACATGCCATCAACCGCAAGTCTGATGACTGTCGAAAGGGTTGAATCAATATGATCGTTCTCAATATGAGCTTGTAATACTTGTAAATGCTTAGACACAGATTTCAACAGTTCAGGATTTGTTGCGACAGCTGCTAAAAAGGCGACGTTCATATCGAATTCACTGCCTAATTGCTTGAAGGTTACTGTCGTATATGCCCTGGTCCATTTCCCTTTTTCACAAGGATCTTCGTTGGCAGCACATTCCACATCGTTAATATAACCTTGTATTAAATAGTCATTCATGCCTTTCATCAAGGCATCCTTATTGGAAAAGTGATATAGCAGCCCACCTTTACTTATCTTTGCCTCTTTTGCAACTGCTTCCAATGTTAATGCAAATACGCCAGCGGTGTTAATAATTTGGGCAGCGGCTCGCAGTATTTTCTGCCTCGTAGCAATTGTTTCACCAGAAGTCTGGTTTTTCATAGACTTACCTCCATCATTAGTGCTTAATTCATTATGTACCGTCTGGACGGTATAGTCAAGAGCTGTTATATTCCGCAAATTTTTCTTGACAATACAAGTCAATCTGGCGTGGATGCTGCTGCAGCATGTTGGGTTATTCCAATAAAATTGAGATTCGGGCTTCGCAATAGAATGGATCGCCGGAGGTTGCGATATCATCAAGGATGCTTTCTACATAGCCGTGTCCGGTGAAGGTAAGCCTGTGATCAACTGCATAGTCTACAAGTTGTTGAAAGGCCTGGTTTATCTGTGGCCAGTCCCCCTTATAATAGCCTGCAAGATAACGTCCACCAGGCTTATAAGCACAATTTATTGATTGGGCTTTTTTCTCATCAACAGGGTAAAAACAATGGGTAATCTGGTTGAGGTAGTTTTGGTTGAGATTTTTTTGCTGTAAATGTTCTGCCGCCATCATGTAACCGCCCGGGTAGCCACTGTAGCTGTGGGTATGATAGCAATCATACATAAAATTGGTGAGTACTTTCATCGCTTTTTCAACTGGCATATCGGCAATTGATTTGCTGACCACTATTGCCTGGGCGTTTAGTTCCAAAATTTCAATTTTGGCAGGATCAATTGTTTGGATGGTTTCCATGGTGCCAATTTTATTTTGCACCACTCTTTGCAGCCATAAAAGTTCTGCCATTTCTTGTTCTAGCATTTGATTTTGTTTATGAAGAAATTCCAGCAAATTTTGCGGGGTGTAGTGTGTCAATTGGTTTTTTATTTCTTCCAATGGCACACGAAGTTTGCGCAGCAACTGAATCGCATCAAACAATGTAGTTTGAGCAATTGTATAATAACGGTAGCCATTTTCTTTCACCACAGCCGGTTTAAATAAATCAATGCTGTCATAATACATCAGGGTTCGTTTGTTAATACCGTACATAGCGGCAAATTGCCCGGTAGTAAACTGTTTTTGCAAAAACTCATTCATAGTGAAACTTCTCCTCTTGACTATTCAGTTACTGTATACTTTATAATAGCATAATAAAGCAAAAATGGTCAATTCTGGGAGAAGACAGATAAGCTGGTAGAGCGGCACAAACAAGGCTGCTCTTCCTTTATTTAAGCAAATAGGAGGTTGAAAAGCCGTGTTTTCAGTAAAAAGGATGAAAGGCTGCTGGGCAGGAGTGAGTGCGGTGATGATGATTTTGCTTATTGCCGGTTGTGGCGGTTCGCAGGAGACTGTACAGAAAAACGCAGTGCCGGTTAAAGCTGTAAAGGTCATCCAGCAGGATATCCAGTTAACCAATGAGTATGCGGGTCAGGTGCAGGCGAAAAATGAAGTGAAAATTCAGGCGCGCGTATCAGGCAATATTGTCGAAAAAATGATTGCCGGCGGGGATATCGTTACAGCAGGGCAGCCGTTGTTTCGCATCGACAGCATTCAATATGAAAGCACATTGCTTTCTGCTCAGGCGCAACTGGTACAAGCCGAGGCTAATTGGGTAAACTCACGGATTGATACAGAGCGCTATCAAAATTTGCTGGATGCGGCCGCTATTCCGGAACAGCGTCTGACTACCCAGAAAGCGACCGAACGCCAGCATGAAGCTGTCATGGCTTCCTACCGTGCCTTGGTAAGAAAGGCGCAGGATGATGTAAACAGTACCCTGGTTGTTTCACCAATCAATGGACGTATTGATGTAAATGATGTCGGTATGGGCACGTATGTGCAGGCAGGGAGTACTACGTTAGTCACTGTGAGCGATCTGGACCCGGTATTTGTACAATTTAATATGAGTGAAAATGAATACCTTACCTTGCGGCAGGTTTCACAAAACCATGTTGCCAGCAGCGGCTGGGGCGAAAATGTGACGATTACATTAAGCAATGGCGCAGTGTATCCGCTGAGTGGGAAAGTAACGCAGGCAGACAAAGGCTTGGCAAACAATAGCGGAACCCTGACGTTAAAAGCTTCTTTTGCCAATCCGGATGGAATCTTGATCCCGGGCATGTTTGCCAGGGTTAAAATCGCCGGCGTGCCAATAAGAAATGCAGTGCTGGTTCCCCAGCGGGCTGTGCAGCAGATATTGGACAAATCGCTTGTTATGGTTATCAATGCCGACAAGCAAGCAGAGCCACGTCCGGTCATTCTGGGGGAAAAGGTGGGTAGTTACTACCTTATCAAAGAGGGATTGACCGTGAATGACATAGTTGTTGTTGAAGGACTGACAAAGGTTCAGGAGGGTATGGCGCTTGAAGTGACCATCGTCACTCCGGCAGAGTTGGCGTTGACCATTAACTCCTAGGAGGTGTGAATAATCATGGCTAGATTTTTTATAGACCGGCCGATTTTTGCAATTGTTATTGCCATTATGATTGTAGTAGCAGGAACGATTGCCGGGCTGAATCTCCCCATCGCCCAGTACCCGCAAATCCAGCCGCCAACTGTATCGGTATCGGCAGCGTATATTGGGGCGAACGCCGAGGTGGTCAACCAGACGGTAGCCCAGGTTTTGGAAGAGCAGATAAATGGTGTACAGGGTATGAACTATATGAGTTCAAATTCCGATGACTCAGGCGCCTACAGTCTGGAGGTTGTCTTTGATTTGGGAGTCGATGGTGATATCGCTGCCGTTAAGATACAGAACAGTGTTGCCCAGGCCAATGCCTCTTTGCCGGCCGAGGTAACCGCGGCTGGCATTACCACCAGAAAAGCATCTTCTGACATGGCTATGATGTTAAGCTTCTATTCGCCCAAGGGCACTTATGACAGTACATTTTTAACTAATTATTTTAATGTTTATTTAAAGGATGCTGTTAAGCGGGTTAATGGTGTCGGTGATGTCATGATGCTGGGGGCGGATTTTTCCCGGCGCATCTGGATTAATCCGGATCGCATGGCAGAACTGGGGTTAACGGTAACTGACGTGATTGAGGCCGTCAAGGAACAGAATGTTCAGGCGCCGGCCGGTACAATCGGCGCTATGCCTGTACCCAAAAACCAGGAATTTCAATATACTGCGAGAGTACAGGGGCGTTTAACAAGTATCGCCGATTTTGAAAATATTATCGTGAAGGCCCAGCCCAATGGCTCTTTTGTTTATCTGAAAGATATTGCGCGAATTGAGAATGGCGGGAAAGATTTAAATTATTCCGCAAAACAGGATGGAGCCAATACGCTTGCGGTGGGCATTCAACTGACCAGTGATGCCAATACAATGAATACCATTAAAGGGGTAAAGCAGGCAGTGGCGGTGGCGGCAGCTGATTTTCCGCCGGATATGAAATATAGGTCTGTTTTTGATAATACCGATTATATTTCGGAATCCATGACAGAGGTAGTTAAAACCTTTCTTGAAGCGATGGCCCTGGTTATGATCATTGTCTTTATTTTTCTGCAAAGCTGGCGGGCAACCCTGATCCCGATGCTGGCCGTTCCCGTATCGTTAATTGGCACGTTTGGTGCCTTTATGATGCTTGGCTTTACAATCAACACGCTGACACTGTTTGCTATGGTGCTGGCAATTGGCCTGGTTGTTGATGATGCTATCGTCGTTATTGAAGCAGTTGAGCATCACATCCGCTATAATAAACTAACACCGGTGGAGGCCACGAAACGGGCACTGGACGAAGTGTCGGGGCCGGTTATTGCCATTGCTTTTGTGCTGGCCGCCGTATTTGTTCCGGTTGCTTTTATCGGCGGTATGGTGGGTATTCTCTACCGCCAGTTTGCCTTAACGATTGCGGTATCGATGGCTTTATCCGCTTTTGTCGCCTTGTCGCTGACCCCGGCGCTATGCGCCATGTTATTAAAACCCCATGAAGAGCAGGCAAAGGGCAGTATTTTGGGCAATTTGTTTAGCAAATTTAATGACTGGTTTGACCGGACTACCAGGGCGTATAGTGAAACAGTAAAATCATTAATCGCCAAAGCAAAATACGGTTGTATTTTCTTGTTAATCATCCTGGTGGGAACGGTGTACTTATACAAAGTTGTCCCGACGACGTTTATACCTGATGAAGATCAGGGTTTTTTTGCAACGGTTGTCAATCTGCCGGAAGGTGCGAGTATGAACAGGACACAAGTGGTAACCGACCGGCTGGCTGCAGAAATTAGAGAATTGTCAGGTGTCAATCAGGTCATTTCGGTTGTCGGTTTTGATATGTTGGGAAATGGTATCAAAGCCAATACGGCAGTCCTGTTTGTTGGCCTCGAACCGTGGAGCAGCCGCAATGACCCTGCCACCCAGATCGATTCCGTTATCGGCCAGGTGCAGGGCAAATCAGACCTGTTTCCGGAAGCTTCGATTATGGCCTTTAACATGCCGGCACTGCCAGGTCTGGGTATGGTCGGCGGCCTTACGATGGTACTGCAGGATATGTCCGGTCACAGCAAGGAGGAACTGGATGCGATTACCAAAAAGTTTGTCCTTGCCGCCAATCAGCTGCCGGAAGTGACTGCAGTATATTCTACCTATAAAAGTGATTCTCCCGGCTATGAATTCGAGGTTGACCGGGAAAAGGTAAAAAATCTGGGTATTGCGTTAAACGATGTATTCACGGCTTTGCAAGTCAATTTTGGCGGTACCCAGGTGAATGATTTCAACATGTTTAACCGTACCTATAAAGTGGTTATGCAGGCCGATACGATGTTCCGCAATGAAGCGGACATGACGCGTTTTATCTATGTCCGGTCCGCGAATGGCGCCATGGTTCCGCTGGATACCTTGTTAACACCGAAGCTGACTACAGGGCCGTCCATTATTTCCCGCTTCAATGCTGCGCGCAGCATTCAGATCAACGGTTCCGTCGGCGAAGGCTACAGTTCGGGGCAAGCCATCGCTGCTATGGAGAAACTGGCCAAAGAAACACTGCCTGCCGGTTTTAATGTGGAATGGACCGGGCAAAGCCGGGAGGAAAAGAAGGCAGGCAGCACAACCATGCAGATTCTGGCGCTGGCCCTGGTATTTGTCTTTTTATGCCTGGCGGCGCTGTATGAGAGCTGGAGCGTTCCGTATGCTGTTATGCTTTCGGTGCCAACCGGCATTTTCGGGGCATTATTGTCTCAATATGCTATGAATCTGCAAAACAGTGTCTATATGCAGATTGGGGTGATCATGCTGATCGGTTTAGCCGCCAAGAATGCTATTTTGATCGTGGAATTTGCTAAAGTGAGGGTGGATAAAGGGATGGAACCGGTTAAAGCCGCGATCGAAGCCGCAGCTTTGCGGCTGCGGCCGATTCTAATGACCTCTTTCGCTTTTATTATTGGCTGCCTGCCGCTGGCGCTGGCCAGTGGCGCCGGTGCTGGTGCCAGGCAGGCGATGGGTACTGCGGTTGTTGGCGGGATGACGATCGCTACGGCTTTTGGTATTTTTCTCATCCCGGTATTATTTGTGGTTGTGGAATGGATTGTGGCTAAATTGCCTGGGAAGAAAAAGAAAGCGGCCAACTACTCCAGTTGATATTTTATTCATTTATGCTGAGAACAGCTCACCTGATAACGGTCAGGTGAGTTGTTCTATATCTCGACAATGACAACAATGGGTTTATGTTTTTGTTAATTTTTACGCCACCGGATTTGATCTTTGTACATCGGCTCTAAACCGCATTTGAGGCAAACTGGCTATTGTACAAATCTGCGTAAAAGCTGTTTTGTTTCATCAGTTCGGTATGGGTTCCCTGTTCAATAATCGTGCCGCTTTTCATCACCAGGATATGGTCGGCATCACGGATGGTGGAGAGCCTATGGGCAATAATAAAGCTGGTTCTGCCCTTCATCAGCGTGGCCATCGCTTTTTGAATTTCAAGTTCCGTACGTGTATCTACGTTGGAGGTAGCTTCATCCAATATCAAGATGGCAGGGTCAGCAAGAATGGCTCTGGCAATGGTGAGCAGCTGTCTTTGTCCCTGGGAAATATTGGACGCCTCATCATCCAGGACCGTTTGATAGCCAGCAGGCAGTGTACGGATAAAATGGTCCGCTCTGGCAGCTTTGGCGGCTTGCATCACTTCCAGTTGGGTTGCATTTTTCCGGCTGTAGGCAATGTTTTCCTCAACGGTTCCGCCAAACAGCCAGGTATCCTGCAAGACCATGCCAAGCAGGGAACGAAGCCCGCTTCGGTTCATTTCGGTAATATTCACCCCGTCAATGGTTATTTTTCCGCCTTGCAGTTCATAGAACCGCATCAGAAGATTGATCAGTGTTGTCTTTCCCGCACCGGTGGGGCCGACTATCGCAATTTTATCACCGGCCTTTACCTGGAAGTTAATATCATTCATTAAAATGGCATTGTCATGATACCCGAACCGTACATGCTCAAAGGAAACATTTCCTGTGGGAGAAGCGATTTCACGCGGTTTTTGGGGATCGGCAACTTCATCCGCCTCATCCAGAAGGGCAAAGACACGTTCGGCCGCCGCAATGGCTCCCTGCATGGAATTAAAAATGTGAGCAATTTGCGTAAGCGGCTCCGAAGCTTGATTTACATATTGAAAAAAAGCCTGGATATTGCCAATGGATATTCTTCCCTGGGTTACCAAGAGTGCTCCCTGCACCGCAATTAAGATATAACCGATTTGGTTAAACAAACGAATCGCCGGGTCTACCGCATAGGTGATAAATTGCGACTTTCTGACGGCTTTATAAAGGGCTTGATTGAGCGCTTCCACATTACGAATTGTATCTTGCTCCATATTGAAAGCCTTAATGACATGATTGCCGGTAAAAGCTTCTTCAATCGTTCCGTTCATTTCTCCCAGGGTTTTCTAGTTTTCAGTGTAATAGCGCTGCGTTCTTTGCGCGATCAAGGCGGCAGCTGTCATGCTGACAATGATTGTCCCCAGCGCAATAAGGGTCAGCAGCGGGCTGATCACCAGCATCAGCGCAAAGGCACCAATAATGCTTACCGTAGCGCTGAAGAACTGCATTAAGCCATCTTCCAGCGTATCGGCAACCTTATCCAGGTCATTGGTTGCCCGGCTTAAGATATCTCCTTTTTTATGCTGGTCATAGTATCGGAGCGGGAGCCGTGCTAATTTTTCACTGACCTTTTCCCGCAAGGCAAGAGCGAGATTTTGTGCAACGCCGGCCATGATGAATTGCTGTACATAGGAGAATACTGCACTAAAAAGATACAGAGTCAGCAGTGTCAGCATAATACTGCCCAGCGTGCTGGAATTAACTTCGAAAGCACGACCGGAAGTAATACCCTCATATATTAGGTTGATCGCCTGACCAATTACCATGGGCGCAGCAAGGGTAAAGGCCGAGCTGAATAGGACACTGACGAAGACCGCGATCAATTTCCATTTCTGTTGGAATAATTGTTTCAGCAGACGCGCCGCAGTACCTTTTGCGTTTTTCGCTTTCTCTGCGTGCCTGTTGTCTGGCGAGTGGAGAATATCGTTTTCAAGGGTATCTCTTTCCATGCTCACGCCAGTTCCTCCTTGCTCAGCTGAGAGTTAGCAATTTGCTGATATACCAAGCAGCTATCCATCAACTCCCGATGGGTACCAATGCCTGCAATGCGTCCGTTATCCAGCACGATAATCTGATCCGCATCCATGATCGTACTGATACGTTGTGCCACCAGAATAACAGCGGCATCACGCGCCTCGTGATGCAAAGCCTCCCGCAGCTTTGCATCCGTTTTAAAATCAAGAGCGGAAAAGCTATCATCAAAGACATAAATACCCGGTTTTTTGACGATTGCCCGGGCAATGGCAAGCCGTTGCTTTTGCCCGCCTGAGAAATTGCTTCCTCCCTGTGAAACAGGAGAGTCGTACTTCTTGGCAAGTCCGCTGATAAAGTGGTCAATTTGTGCAATTTGAGCTGCGTGGCGTAACTCTGCAAGGGCTGCGTTTTTCCTGCCGTGCCGTAGATTATCGGCGATCGTGCCGCTGAATAAAAATGCTTTTTGCGGGACATAGCCAATTTTATCCCTTAACTCGCTTTGCGATAAATTTCGAATGTCTATCCCATCAATCAGGATGTTTCCGCTCTGTATATCATAAAAGCGGGGAATCAGGCTCGCAACCGTGGATTTTCCCGAACCGGTTCCGCCGATAATCGCTGTTGTCTGCCCTGCGTCAGTAGTGAAGCTGATATCGCTCAGTACGGCTTCTTCAGCGCCAGCATACCGGAAGGTCACATTGCGGAATTCAAGCTTTGCTTTGCGTTCGAACTTCTGACCGATCAGCGGCAGATCAGCAAACTCAGGCTTAAAATCAAGCACCTCATGAATACGTGCGGCACATGCCTGCGCCCGCGGGATAATCATGAATACCATGACGCCCATAATCAGATAGAACAAGATGAGCAGTGAGTATTCCACCAACGCCATGATGTCGCCAATCTGCATCAAACCGGAACTGACCCTTTTCCCGCCAAACCAAATGATGAGCAGCGTACATAGATTCATCATGGTCATGATGACAGGCATCGCCAGGGCGAATATCTTGTTTACCCTGATTGCAGTATCGGCGTAATCAGTGAAGGTCTTATTCATGCGCCGGCGTTCGTAGTCAACTCTGTTGAAAGCCCGGACGACCCTTACACCAATAATATTTTCCCGGAGAACACGGTTGATCTGATCCATTAGAATTTGCAGTGATGCAAACAGAGGCATGGCCTTTTTGCTAACTATGGCTGCAAATATGACTATCAAAACCATAATCCCAATAATGACAAAAGCCAAAAAACGGTCCTTTGCAAAGGCTAAAAAAAGCGCGGCAACCGTCATGAGCGGTGCGGGGAGCAGCATTCCCATCAGCATGGCAAATGCCTGTTGTATTTGAATAACATCGCTGGTGCTTCTGGTAATCATAGAAGCTGTCCCGAATTGATTAAAATCATTTGCTGAAAAAGACTGGGATTTCTTAAACAGGGCGTTGCGAATATCTCTCTCCAATGCCGCTGAAAGTGATGTGGATAGGTAGGTGGCTGTAATCGCAAGTACTCCTGTTAATGCTGCAACCAGTACCATAAGCACGCCGGTATTTAATATATAATCCATGTTACCCGGCACAATACCGTTGTTTACAATACTTGCGGTCAGTGTGGGAATATATAAAGTCCCTAGCACCTGTAAAAACAAAAACAATAGCACTGCAACAACTCTCTTTTTATATGGAGCTATAAATTTAAATAGTTTTACCAAAGTTAAAACCTCCTTCAAGTGGTTTAACTGATCTTTGGCCATGTACCCTACTGACTACCCTGGATGCGGTGCTGGCGTCTTTGCCGGAAGGAGCATGAGAACGCTGACAATGTATCCACGATATTTGGGCGTGATCTATTATTTACAGGTGAGCAACTACTTCGCCATTACGGGGCTTCCGCACTTACCCGCTGTTATTTGGTAACGGCGTTTTCGCATACAGGTTATAATAGCGCTGGTAATCGGCCTGGGCGGTATTGAAATTGGCCTTGCGTGGTTTGTTTTTTATCATTGGTAACATCCTCCGTAATTATTCCAACGCCTGCGCTAAGTGTAAGCTGTATTTGTTGTAGTCACAGCAGACGTTGGTGTAGTTTGAATACTTTCTAATCGACTTGGGTCAGTAAAGAGGCTAAAAAAAGATGCGCAGTTCCTACGCATCCTTTTGGTTGATGTTTTTATGCTGCTCTAAATATCTATAACAAATAGTTTTCTAATAGAAATTTTGCCCTTTCGGGACTCCAACAGATAAGTTTTATCTGCCTCTACAATACCACTCTGGAAATCTTATTTACTGGGGCAATTGAATAGTTAATCATTGATGGTATATCGGGGTATGGGCAGATTTTTGTTAAGAAATCAAATACCATTTATCCCAATAAAATCTTCAATTTTTTTATATTGTAATCCTGAGTATGCAAGATACTGCTCTCCATTGACCATTTTAAAAATGATTGTATTCCCAATGTCTCTTCCTAGTCCATCGATCACCCATTCTGTAGCGGAAACTGCACGAAGGACTTTTGGCCTGTTGTAATCCGGATGCTCATAATCCTTATATGCCATTGTTAAAAAACCATCTTTTATTTTGACGATAATAATATCATCCATATCACTTGGCAAATCAATATGATTTACTATTATTTTATAGCCGCCGCATAGTGAATCCGATCCAGCAGATAAAGGCAAGGGGGTTATTTTAGTAGCAAATAATATTCGAACAAATGACTGCATTATGATTAGATCCCATCCGTCAATAGTACGAAAGAAAAATTTCGGACCATTTTTTATGGAATAGCTCCCATCATTATTTTTATCTAGATAAAAAGCGTCGTCATCTTTCGTTTTAAGGAAAAAGCGATCGTTTTCATGAACTATTTGGCCAATCTCTCCCATTATAGAGTAATATCCAACGTAGTTGTGTAAATCAGAGCTGCTAGGTATATTGGGAGGTGCTATTATACTGTCTTTGTAGATTGGGATTTTCCTTTTAGATTTTTCTTCCCAAGCAAGTTCCAAGGTTTTTTTAGCAATTTTTCGTACCTGTCCTACTAGTTCCTCATAGTTTCCTAAGACAACAACTCCTAGTTTAGCTTCCGGCAAAATGATTAGTTCACTATTAAAGTGATTGTAAATTCCGGCGTGCTCGACAACCTTTCCGTTATACCCTGGAACTACTTCTGACAGGAACCATCCTAAACCAATACGAAAATCGAGATCCAAGGGGATATTCTCGTTTTGGGGCCGCATTGTTTCCACTAGAGTTTCTGAGTTTATGATTCGTTGCCCGTTAATCGAACCCCCGGCAATAATCATTTGCATGAAACGAGCCATATCTTTTACATTGGCATATAATCCACCAGCAGGAATATCCCTTTCTGAAATAGGCTTGTCTTCTTTTCC
>JAQSXM010000410.1 GCA_029256645.1 Sporomusa sp.
AGTAAGTGTGTAAAAGTTATGGATGGCGGTCAGCTATCCATAACTTTTTTTTGCTAATTAGGAGGAGAATAATTATATGTGTGGAATAAACTATTATTAGAGTATACTATATGCTCTGGAGTTGGTTAAATAGTATATGTTATATAATTATTGCTGATGATGGAGTAACCCTTTAGATATTTTATTGATTAACTAAGTATAATAATCAGAAGAATTTGGGCGATTAAGTATTTTATTGGAAAGGGTAGTGAAGAATGGCTAAATTTGTTTATTTATTTAAAGAGGGCAAGGCTGATATGAAAGCCCTATTGGGTGGTAAAGGAGCCAACCTGGCAGAAATGACCAATATTGGTTTGCCTGTACCGCCGGGAATGACCATTACTACTGAGGCTTGTACTGAATACTATCGTCTGGAGCGTAGATTGCCTGAAGGATTGATGGATGAGGTTCAACGTAATTTAAGTGTTGTTGAGGAACAAGCAGGTAAGAAGTTTGGTGATCTGGCTAATCCGCTGTTGGTATCGGTGCGATCAGGTGCGATGTTCTCAATGCCGGGGATGATGGATACTATCTTGAACCTAGGGCTTAATGAACAAACTGTTCAGTCGGTCGCCAGAAATACCGGCAATCTTCGTTTTGCTTATGATGCCTATCGACGTTTTATTCAAATGTTTAGCGATGTTGTATTGGAAATTCCTAAATATGATTTTGAAGATTTGCTGCATAACCAAAAAGAAGCCCAAGGTGTAAAATACGATCAGGACCTTACTGCTGAATCGTTACGGATAATTATTGATAACTATAAAAAATTAGTAGTTGATCGAACTGGCCGTCCTTTCCCCGAGAACCCACTTGACCAGCTGACATTGTCGGTTGAGGCAGTATTCCGTTCATGGAATAATGACAGGGCTATAATCTATCGCAATCTGAATAAGATTGATCATGATTTGGGAACCGCAGTTAACATTCAATCAATGGTCTTTGGCAATATGGGCAATGATTCAGGTACCGGCGTTGCTTTTACCCGCAATCCTTCAACAGGTGAAAACGTATTATATGGTGAGTTTTTGACGAATGCCCAAGGTGAGGATGTAGTCGCTGGCATTCGTACTCCCCGGCCGATTGCTCAGTTAAAAGATGAAATGCCAGAGCTGTACAACGAGTTTGTCAGGATTGCCAGGCTTTTAGAGAATCACTATAAAAATATGCAGGATATCGAATTTACTATTGAACGTGGACGCCTGTATATACTCCAGACCCGAAACGGCAAGCGGACGGCTCAGGCGAGTGTCCGTGTAGCTTATGAGCTGGCTCAGGAAGGCCTGATAACCAAGCAACAGGCGTTGCTGCTGGTAGATCCGGGGCAGCTTGATCAATTGTTGCACAGGCAGATTGATAGCCAGGCTGAGCTTAATGTTATTGCCAAAGGTTTGCCGGCTTCACCAGGTGCTGCTTCAGGTCAGGTGGTATTTGACTCCGATGATGCTGAACGCCTGGCTAAGGCAGGTAAAAAAGTTGTGCTGGTGCGCACGGAAACTACTCCTGACGATATTCATGGCATTGTTGCTGCTCAGGGAATTTTGACAAGCCGCGGCGGAATGACGAGTCATGCAGCCGTAGTTGCCCGGGGAATGGGTAAACCATGCGTCTGTGGTTGTGAGGCCATTCGTATCGATTATATTAAGGCCGAGTTTAGTGTGGGTTCTATCGTAATTAAACAAGGTGAGATTATCTCAATCGACGGTGCAACTGGGCGGGTAATATTAGGTCAGGTACCGATGAAAGATCCGGAAATTTCAGCTGAGTATACAACCTTGCTAACCTGGGCTGATGAAGTAAAATACCTTGGTATACGTGCCAACGCTGATACCCCGGAAGATGCCAAAAAAGCGCGCGAATTTGGGGCAACAGGCATTGGTTTGGTCAGAACAGAGCATATGTTTATGGGGCAGGACCGGTTGCATTATGTACAACAAATGATTCTGGCTGAGACCTTGGAAACAAGACAAGAGGCACTGACTTATCTATTACCCATGCAAGAGGGGGACTTTTACGGTATTCTGCAAGCAATGGCCGGATATCCGGTAACTATACGCCTGCTGGACCCACCGTTGCATGAATTCCTTCCCAGCCTAGAGGAACTACTGATAGAAACCACTGAACTGAGAGTAACAGGACACAACCCTGCCCTGCTGGATGAAAAATTACTATTACTGAAAAAAGTGCGAAGCCTGCACGAATTCAATCCGATGTTGGGTCATCGCGGTTGCCGCTTGGGAATCACATTCCCGGAAGTTTATGAAATGCAGATGCAAGCCATTTTTAATGCTACAGCAAGACTAACACAAGAAGGATTAGAAGTTTTGCCAGAGGTTGAGATTCCACTGACTATTGATGTGAATGAAATGAAATTCTTTAAAAAGAGAATCGATGATATTGCTGCAGCTACGATGGCAAGCTATAATGTTAAGTTCCATTATTCAGTAGGAACAATGATTGAAATGCCACGGGCATGCGTTATCGCTGACGAGCTGGCAGAATACTGTGATTTCTTTAGTTTTGGTACTAATGATCTGACGCAAACGACCTTTGGCTTTAGCCGGGATGATGCGGAAGGAAAATTCTTACCCCACTATCTCGAAAGAAAAATCCTCAAAGAGAACCCTTTTATTGTTATAGATCGTAAAGGTGTTGGGGCGCTCATGGAAATGGCAGTGCAGCGCGGGCGTAAAACTAAGCCTGATCTAGAAATCGGCATTTGCGGTGAGCACGGCGGTGAGCCAGCCTCAATCGCGTTTTGTCACCAGGTTGGGTTAAACTATGTTAGCTGCTCCCCTTACCGGGTGCCTATTGCCAGGTTAGCTGCTGCTCAAGCCGCAATTAGTGAAGGCGAGATTATTGGAACCAGATAGTATTGTTTCAAAGAATAACATGACCTCCGGGTGCGCATTCTGTGTATCCGGGGGTATATTATTACCAGCAATTACAAATAATAAGCTTATTGACATCGCGTTAGTTTATGTGATATTATGAGTGAGTCGCTAAATTGTGCGACAAAATATTCCAAAATAATGGATTTATATTACCATTTGATTTCTGAAAAATATGTTGACACGTTAGAATAAACGTGATAACATATAAAAGCTGTCAAATCAGCAACAATGCGGATGCGACAAGCGAACGTTCCCTGAAAACTGAACAATGTAGAGTAATGCATCATAAAAAAGCCAGATGTGCGATGTGCTGCTTGCAGCACAAGCAACAAACAAATTTGATTTACAATGAGCCGATAAACGGCTTCAAATAATGTAGTCACTGTGTGACTTTGAACTTTTGCCTGGTGCGTCTGATTAAGAAGCATGTCTTCC
>JAQSXM010000029.1 GCA_029256645.1 Sporomusa sp.
GCCCAGTTGCTTACCAATTTTGAATAAAAAGGCCTCGGTTCTGGTCTCGCCGATGGGAAGATCCAGCGTAATATAGGGAATATTATGTTTTTCCTCAAATACTTTAGCTGTATCAATACCATATTTGTCCGAGAAAACGATTGTCAGGGCAGCATCCCCGTAATTTCTTATTTTTTCAATGGTCTCCCCATCGCCAAAGAAAGTATTGGCTTTTATGCCCAGTTTTTTTAACAATCTTTGAATTCCCTTAATATTACCCCGGAAAAATACGTCCTGGCCTGGCATAATCCCCAAGATATTGACAGTCTTTTCGGCCTTTATGGCCTTAGGTTCAATAAATTCGGCTGCCAGGGTGCTCAGCACCACATCATAGCCTTTAAAGCCATTGCCGATAAAGCCAGGGGTGTTGGCGGCAAGTACAGGATACTTGCCATCCTTAAACCGGCGGGTTACACCGACAGCATCATCGCCGATGATTTCCACCTGACAACCTGTCACTACAAAGTACAGATCCCCGTCAATTATCTTGATGGTGTGGGTAATTTGCTCCTCCAACCGCTCCTCGCCGCCAAAAACGATATCCTTTTCGACAACATTTGAGGTGGGTGTCATATGACCGCTGCAATACCCGGAACCCTTGTAGCCACTTGCCTGGCTATAGGTACCAGCCAGCATCGTTGCACATCCGCCTGATGCATGAACGATCGGGATAGCCCGCGGCAGTGAGGATATCGTAACAATTGCACCACCCAAAGCGCATGTAGATTTAGCGCGTTCAATAAAAGTACCCATATAATAACCCCCTAATATTCAATCTTTTATATTAAGTAATAAAGATTGCAGCTATGGCTGTATGGTATTCGTAAATCTTTATTAACTTCATTGGTGTTAATTGTAAATTGCATTCATATGTGCTTTCATTTTCGGCAGGCAGTTATAAAAGGCAATTGCCCCCAGCAGGCAAATACTGCCGAAAATGCATTCAGTCGCCGGTGCCCCAATCCGTTCAGCCAGGAAACCGGCCAAAAGGCTGCCTAATGGTGTCAAACCCTGGAACGCCATCGAGTACATACTCATAATTCGCCCGCGCTTATCATCATCAACCACTGTCTGCAGCAGTGTATTTGTTGCAATGCTATGCATAATCATGCCAATGCCGGCAAAGAACATAATGCCTAAAGCCAGCCATATTGAGGTGTTTTGCGAAAAAATGGTCAGTGCTAAACCAAACAGCCCCGCGGCTACCGGAATAATATTCTCCAAACCGGCAACATAGGACCGGGCCGCTAAAAAAGAAGCGCCACAGATAGCCCCTAACCCTGTTGCCGAAAACAAAAAGCCCAAAATATAGGAACCGCCGCCCAGCACCTGATCAGCAAAAATTGGCATAAATACAATATAGGGCATTCCTAAAAAACTGATGACCCACAGCAGAAAGAATAAATACCTAATGGGTAGAAATTGATATGCATAGGTAAAACCCTCGCATAATTCACGGCACATTGACCGGCTTGCCGACTCAATGTGTTTTGTACGAATCCTCATTGCCAGCAAGGCTGCAATCACGGCAACAAAACTACCGGCGTTCAACAGAAAGCAGATTCCTTCGCCAACAATAGCAATTAGAATTCCGGCGATAGATGGCCCGATAAGACGCGCCACGTTGATAATAATTGAGTTTAAAGCAATCGCATTATTCATATCCTCCCGGTCATCGACCAGATCAACAATAAATGCATGCCGGGCAGGCATATCAAAGGCCTGAATGCACCCCAGCATTGTGCCCAAAGCCATCACATGCCAGACCTCGATCCGGTTACTCAATACCAGTACTGCCATCACAAGTGCTTGGAGCATCGACATAATCTGTGTAAAAATGATAATTTTATGTCGGCTGAAACGGTCAACCAGCAGCCCGGCCAATGGCCCCAGCATAAACCCTGGCATCTTACTGCAAAAATTAACTGTACCTAACATTAAGGCTGATCCTGTTAACTGGTAAATAAGCCAGTTGATCGCAATATCCTGCATCCACGTCCCAATCATTGAAATCGTTTGACCGGTAAAAAATAACCGGTAATTGCGATGACGCAACGCGCGTACCAGCAGCTTGCAATTAGAGGTAATTCTGTCTTGGATATCCCATTTGCTCCCCATAAAGCTTAACTATCTCCTCTTGCACTTCTTTTATCAAGGAAGAGTCTACCGCTTCTGTGTACAACGCGTTGTTAACACACACTACCTGCCTGCGCCGGCCAACATCGTGACTGCGAATTACCTGTACCAGATATGAAATTAAAAGGCTAAGGCGCTATTAAGCAGACCTTAGCCTTCTGTATTTTACTGATCAGCTAATGTTTCCTATTAAAACTTTTTTTACAAATCACAGGGGTTATGATTAAATCCCTCCTGCTATATATAACGCACTAAAGTATCTTGCAGTCTGGTGGTGTGTTGGAAAAAACGAAAGTCAAGCGCGAGCGGTGAAGTGTTGCGGAATATAGCTATAACTATTGAACCGTATCCTGTACATCTTTAAAGAAGACGAAGCTGTTTTTATGCAAGGCTTCTACATCCACACTCCCATTTAACATACCGACATTCTGTAATTGCTTGGCCGTTATTCCAAAGGCATCATAAGCACCCTTAACAGACGGGATATAGTTATAGGTTTTTAAGACTGTGGCATTAAAGGCAGCATCCCCGGCAACCCATTTCTTTTCTACCTGAATTTTTGCGGTTTCATCTTGATTTTTCTGAATCCAGGCACTGGCCTTCTGCATCGCCCGGGTATATTTTGCCGCAATCTCCGGATGATCTTTGGCTATATTGTCATGGACATAGGCCGAGCAGCAGTATTGCTTATTATATGGTTCAGTTACTGCCGAATCAACCAGTGTGACCAGAGCAAACTCTTTTTGGGCTACAGCTGCCGTCGGGTCATTCATGGCAAGCGCATCCACAGCGCCATTTTTGAGCGCAATGGGAAGATCACTGGCATTATATACGGCAAATTCGACTTCCATATTTTTTTCACTAACGCCAACACCGGCATCAGCAAGGGCACGTTTTGCAAAAATGATCGGACTGCTGGTCATGCTGGGAACCCCGATCCGTTTACCTTTTAGATCTGCGAGCGTTTTAATTCCAGTGTTGCTGGGAACCAGTACCTTATCGCAGCCAGTATGCAAACCGGTAGTTACTTTAATCGGCAACCCATTGGATAGTGGTTGCATCAGGCTGGCAAGCAAGCCAAACGCTGCGTCTATTTTGCCTGCGGTAATGGCTTCAAAAGTTGTTCCCGGTGCCAGCTTAATCAGATCAACCTTTAAACCCTCCTCGGCAAAAAAGCCCTTCTCAACTGCCATATGTACAGGAGCCTCACATAAGCTGCCGCTATAACCGACTTTCAGGACAAAGTCGTCCGCCTTAGTTACTGGTTTCTGTCCGCAGGCTGACAGCAATAATGTTGATATCACCGTCACAGCAATAATCGTCATTTTCTTTTTAATATTCATAATAACACCTCTTATAAGTAATAAGTCGGTTCTTTTTCATTTCCAGCAAAATTCAATATTCCTAAGATTTTTGATCGCAAATTAAGGAATTCTGGATTACTACGCGCTCTCGGTCTTGAAAGCTTTACTTCAATGCAACTTTCAATCTTGCCTGGCCGTGGCGTCATAACAATAATACGATCTGACAAGTAAATGGCTTCATCAACATCATGAGTCACCATGATCATGGTAGTTTTCCGTTCCTGCCAGATACGAATCAATTCGTCCTGCATGTTCATGCGGGTAAAAGCATCAAGCGCCCCCAGCGGCTCATCCAGCAGCAGTACCTTGGGGTGATTGACCAGAGCCCGGGCCAGCGATGCCCGTTGTGCCATCCCACCGGAAAGTTGATGTGGATAGGACTTATGGAAAGTAGCTAAGCCTACCAGCTCAACAAACTTATCCACCTCGGCCTTATTTTGCTTATATACCTTGCGCGCCCTGAGCCCAAAGGCCACATTATCATGGACATTCAGCCAGGGAAACAGCATCGGGTTTTGAAACACCAGGCCGCGTTCATAGGTAGGCTCACGGATTTCCTCATCATCAATATACAGCTTACCGGCATCGGCGCCGTTTAATCCGGCAATCAGCCGGAGCAGGGTAGATTTGCCGCAGCCGGAGGGACCAATGAGCGAGACAAATTCACCGGCCTCAATTGTAAGATCAATACCACTAAGGGCAATAACATCCTCGGCATCCTGCTGGGAAAAACGCTTTACGACCCCTTCGATCTTTATTTCCCCTACCATTTTATGACTCCCTTCTGCCAAACCAGTACCTGATCACGGACCTTGAACAGCAGCGTAATGAGAATTGAAAAGGTAACTGCGATGATGATAAGCCCCGCATACACATTGGCATAGGCCATCATCTCTTTCTGCCAGTTAATGTACCAGCCGATACCATTCTTGACCCCCAGCATTTCTGCTGTCATCAAGGTGATAAATGAGGCACATGTTCCATTAAAAAGTCCAATGAACATATGCGGCATGGAAGCAGGCACGCCTACTTTAAATATTTGATAATATTTCCCTGCCCCCAATGTACTGGAGACCTCAAAATACGCATTCTGCACATTCAAAATACCGCTGCTTGTCATAACAGTCGTAGGGAACCAAACAGCAAGGGCAATAAGAAAAGAACTGGCTGAAAACGTAGTGGGAAAACTTATCAATACCAGGGGAATCCAGGCGGTAGCAGGAATAGGACCCAGGACGCGGATTAACGGGTTGATCCAATAGCCTGCCGATTTGCTGAAACCCACGGCAATACCTGTGGCAAAACCGGCAATTGCACCAAAGAAATAACCCGTAAACAGCAGTTTGCCGGAAGAAGCCAGGCACAGGGCCAGGAATTCCCGGTCTTCCACAATAACTCCCAGTACCTTATCAAGTGATGGAAAGTATATTACCGGTAATAATGCAAGTTTTTTGGTTACTATGTTCAATACATTTAAAAATAAAAACATTACAGCAACAAACAAATTCTTTTCTTCTATCCAGGCTTTAGCCTTAGAGTTAAAATAAGATGCTATCGTAATGGTTGTGATAATTATGAGAAAACACGCCAGCAAATAGATAAAATAGGGGTGGTTTACAGGTGTATGTTTGCTAGCGTTTTCAACAAAAATATCTACAGAAATTGCCAGGACTATCGATAATACCGATAGCCATATTACTAGTTTCTTCATTACGATAACCTTCTTTCCTGATAAATAAGAGCAGATCTTTCAAGATTCAAATTCACCTGTTTATAATTATTTTGTTGGGCTAATATCTCTTCGTAATACAAAGCCGCCTAACATTCATTCACGCTAAATGATTAAGCGTCCTGCCTCGTATTAATGTTTGTTTATTATACTTATCACCCCTTAAAAATAAAAAGACCGAGGTTGTTTTTTCTACAGAGAAAAAACAGGTCCTCGGCCTCTAGTGTAATAACCAGTCAGCCTCCGGCACGACATTTGCGTACAGGAATAACAGTATGTAATTTTGTTCTTATTTCTATGATAGTATTATAAAGTATATAACCTGTATTGTAAAGATTATTTATCAGCATCTTTTTTTGTCTATGGCCAGCTGGGCTCGCAATTACTGTTTATAATAGGGATTAAATTCATTGGTATAAATTTGCCCTGGTTTGATACCAGGCTTAATCTCCCCAAACTCTGTTAACAAATCGATCCATACCTGAACAGTTTCATCTGTCATGATTCCATCAGGGGCAAAGTAACGTATTTTTACTTTAGAGGGATCAATATTAGCCCGTTTGGCAGTAAGTTCAGCCGCCTCTTGTTTGTGGTCATTCTGCCAGTTAATGGTTTTAGCCATAGCGGTAACAAAGCGTTTTACCACATCCGGTTTTTCCTTAATAAACTTTTCCGTAAAATACAAAGGTGTCGCACCGGCCACGGTACCCCAAGGCTCATAATCACTGAACAGATAATCAAATTCCGGGTTGACCCTGAGTTCGGCAGGAAGCCTGTTAAATCCGGCAACATCAACATCACCCTGGCGTAAAGCCTGTTCCATCATTGTCTCAGGCATGATGATTATGTCAATTTTGCCGCGAGGGTCTTTGATCCCGCCTGTACGCATATAGCCATAGGGTATATATTCATTGCAGCCACCATAGGCAGTTATACCTACTTTTTTACCGACAAGGTCCTGCGGTCCTTTTATCGGGCTATTTTTCCGGGTTATATAGGTATGGTGCGGGATTTCTTCAGTAGTTTCCGACTGGGCGACAACAGCCTTTATTTTTGCACCAGCCGAAATTCCGGCGATTGTCCGGTTGACATGGGCACCACCCACATCGATTTTTCCGGCAACAACAGAAGCAACTAACTGTCCACTTGGCACAAGCCCCGCGTAATTCAGCTTTATGCCTTGCTCTTCAAAAAATCCCAACTCCTCACCAACCCAATAGAGTACAGTTGAGGTAGGATCAGGAGGGGTGGGCACCTTGATTTCATCATATTTTTTCCCGGCAGCAGCTCCATCGCCACTCTGCTTGTGAACACCATTGCCACAACCAATTACAAATAGTAAAGTTAGCGGAATCAAAATAACTATGATCAATATCCTTAGTTTGAGCAGTTCTTTCACACGATCCACCTCCATCTAAATAATTTTACCGCCACTTTAAGGAAGTCTTACCACTAAAAAAGGCTAAGAGTGGTTATCCACTCTTAGCCTTCAGCGTAACGGCTGATCAGCAGCTGCTTATATCGCAATACTGATTATGTAAATTTGTTCCTCTACTTTTTCAATAGCAATCTATTTCTTTTCATTGGGATTAAATTGATTAGTATAGATTTGCTCCGGTTTGATACCGCCTTTTATTTCATTAAAGTCGGTAAGCAAATTAATCCAAACAGTAACTGTATCTTCCAAAATCACCGCATCTTTAGCGTAATGACCAGGTTTAATGGTCTTAGGATCAACATTGGCTCGTTTAGCAGTAATTTCAAGGGCTTTCTCCGGATTGGCGTTGGCCCAGTTGTTTGTTTTTGCGACTGCTGTCACAAAACGTTTGACTACATCCGGCTTCTCCTGAATAAATTTCTCAGAAAAATACGCCGGTGTCGCCCCGCCAATGGTTCCCCATATATCGTAATCACTGAAAATAACCTGGAATTCACCGCGTTCTTTAATGAAATCAGTGGTTTTATGCATCATAGCCAGGTCAATATCGCCTTGGCGCAAAGCCTGATCCAGCTGTGGTTCGGGCATAACGATGACCTGTACCTTGCTTTTAGGATCATCTATCCCATTTTTTTTCATATAGGCATAGGGGGTGTATTCATTGCAGCCGCCAATCAAGGGTATCCCTATTTTTTTGCCAACCATGTCCTGTGCGCTTTTGATCGAGCTGCTTTTTGTAATCACGCCTACCATATGCGGTATGTCCTGACTCGTCTCGGTATTTGCCGAAACTGCCTTGATTTTGGCACCAGCGGAAATTCCGGCAATAGTCCTGTTGATATGGGCACCGCCCACATCAAGCTTCCCCGCCACAACCGAGGCCACCAGTTGGGTAGACGGAACAACACCGGCATATTCAATTTTTATTCCCTGTTCTGCAAAAAAGCCGAGTTCATCCCCTACATAGTAAATCGAAGGGCTTGTAGGTGCGCTAGGAGTAGCTACCCTGACAGTATCAAGTTTTTTTGTTGAGCTGTCATTAGTAGCTGTGGTTGGTTGGCCCTTTGAGCACCCTGCATTCACCAGCAGTAAAACAACTAGCACTGCCACGATTATTATTAGTTTACCTCTGAGCTTATCTTTCAAACTCATCACATCCTCAACAATATCAAATTTTATTTATGGGCACTGGAATTAAATTCATTGGTATAAATCTGTTCTGGTTTTATATCCCCTTTTATTTCACCAAACTCTTTTAACAACTCAATCCATACTGTCACTGTTTCTTCCTTAATAACGGCACCAGGAGCATAATAGCCTTTCTTCACCAATGTAACATCCCTGTTTGCCCGTTTGGCAGTAATCTCGACCGCCTTTTGCGGATTTGTATTTATCCAGTTGTTTGTTTTACCCACTGCGTTGGTAAAGCGTTTAACAATATCAGGTTTCTCGGAGATAAACTTTGTAGAAAAGTACAACGGCGTTGCCCCACCGATAGTACCCCAAACATCATAATCAGTAAACAATACTTTTAGGCCCTGACGCTCTGCAATAAAATCCGGGGTCTGGTGCAGCCCGGCTATATCAATATCACCTTGACGCAAGGCCTGCTCCAATTGTGAATCCGGCATTGTAATAATCTGAATTTTATTTTTAGGGTCAGTTATGCCGGCCTTTCTCAGATATGCGTATGGAGTATACTCATTACACCCACCTACTGTACGCAGGCCTATTTTTTTACCTACCATATCCTGGGCATTTTTAATTGGACTAGTATCTAAAGTGACATATGTCATATGAGGCATATCCAGAGTTGTTTCACTGGCCGCTGCCACAGCCTTGATTTTTGCACCAGCCGAAATGCCGGCAATAGTCCGATTAACATGAGCACCGCCAACATCGATTTTTCCTGCAACAACTGAAGCAACCAATTGCGTAGAGGGAACAACACCAACATATTCCAGTTTAATCCCCTCTTCAGCAAAAAAGCCTAGGTCTTCACCAATATAAAATATAGATGGGCTAGTTGTTTCGACAGGGGTGGCAACTCTAATAATATCCGGTTGTTTCCCCTGACTTTCAGCGGCAGTCTTTTGCGGCTGATGATTAGTGCAGCCAATCACAAACATTAATAATAACGTTAAAACTGTAGCACTTGTTATATGTTTAATACTGTTGCTGCTTTTCACATAACCCCGCCTTTTCAATGAAATTAAGTAACACCAGCTATTTAAGCAAGCATCTCCACAAAGGCTTTTACCCTGGTAAGCACCTGGCCACTGGGCGCTCCGGTCTGGAATGACCCCTCCAGGTTGATGCTCGGGATTCCCTTCTCATGGAAATACTTGCGCCACATCTCCCTGTCAACACTTGCAAAGGAACAACCAATATAACCATACAGGATAATACCGCGGGCGCTCAGCTTATCAACTTCATGCTCAAGTACATTCCGGGCGTACACACCAGCGCCGGCACCCGCATTATCATAGACCCACCTCGCCAGTGATTCTACCGGTGGAATGTCTTCCCGGTACAGTTTAAAGGGAACGCTGCGTAACCCGAGCAAAGCACCGCCAGCCTGGTCGATGGCTTCATAGATTCCAAATTCCTGGCCTGTTCCCCCCGCCCAGACCAATGGGATAACATTCTTTAAATCGGCTTCATTAACCGGCTGATTTTTCAGTTCCTCGATCAGTAAATCAATAGCCGCCTCGTATTCTTCCGGTTTACCGAAATAGTTATTTAGGCCGATATTCAGCATCACAATCGTCGCTAAGCTGCGTACATAAAATGGGCGTTCCTGCCTTAATTCAAGAATTGTTCTTAGTTTAGTCAGCAGACGATTTTTGCGCTGAATCTCCACCCTGAGCTTATCTTCATCAATCTGTCTCTTGCCGGTAAGCCATTCGGCAATATCATAAATCTGCTCAACAAAAAATTTAACTAACTCTTCTAAACGCTTACCCTCTACGGCAGGACCACGGTAAACAACATCATTATTGTATACATCATAGCCTTCGCGTTTCATAATCTCCCAGGCCAGATTGTAGGGCTCGCAGGCCGAGCTATTACCGATAATCCTTTTTATCGTACTGGTATTACGACGCCGGTGCCACTGACCTACCGTACATTTGACCATTGAGCAGGTTTCCACCGGGAACTGGTAATAGTCTTCGGCGATCTGCATGGCCTCCTTATCGCTTAAACGCCCCATCTCACTATAGGATACGGGTACAACACCAAAAGAATAAATCAACGGTACTTGCCAACCGGCCGCATTGCTCCAAACCGCATCCTTTTTTCCTTCCTTATAAGCTTGTTCGATATCTGGAATATAAGATTCGGAAAGATCTAATATCTTATTAATTGCCTTTGAGTAACTGTGAACCTTCTTGCAGTGTTCAATATAATCCCGCTGACTATAAACTTCCTCTATATCCATTAATCGGTCCCCTCTTCCAGACTTATTTCTAAAAAAAACAAAACTAAAGACACTCATCGCGTCTCTAGTTTTTCTCCAGTCAACCCTATGTTTAAATTAATTTATTCATTTGCACTTCATTTAGATTATGCAGATGCCTCTGCTTTTTCCACCCGTTCGGCAACAACACTCTTTTGCGCAATTACCGCTGCACCTAAGGCGCCGGCATAAATAGCATCTAATTTAACTTCACTGAAAGGATGTCCCAATACCTCTTCTAATGCTTTTTTCATGCCACTATTATTAGAAACCCCGCCAGAGAATACCAGATCGGCCTCTAAGCCAATCCGGTTAAACAGATTTTTTACGCGGCGGGCAGTTGCAATATGAATGCCAGCTGCTATATCAGCCCTTTTTTCGCCTTTTGCTTTCAGCGAAATAACCTCCGACTCCGCAAATACCACGCATTGGCTGCTAATATCTGAAGGTTTTGTTGCTTTTAATGCTTCATTGCCCAGTTCTTCGGTAGTCAAATCTAATAGGCCGGCTACTTTCTCCAAGAACCGCCCGGTACCGGCGGCACATTTGTCATTCATAATGAATTCTACCACTTTGCCATTTTTCGGATCTACCCGAATGGCTTTGGAGTCCTGGCCGCCAATATCTACGATGGAACGGACTTTTGCATTCAGGGCATGAGCCCCCATGGCATGGCAGGAAATTTCGGTGACAATTTTATGCGTAATATCGCTAAAATTCAGAGAAACACGCCCATAACCGGTACCCACAATATAAGCAATATCTGAATTCTGCAGTCCGGACTGCTTTAACAGCTGTCCAAACAGCTTATCTGCAGTCTGTTGAGTAAACACAGCCGTAGGCGTAATCGCGGTGAATAATTTACCATCAGCTAAAAGAACAGCTTTGCCGGTTCGCGAGCCAATATCAATACCGATTACCCGGTCGTTGGTTATGGTAGAACCGACCTTTTTATCAAGTACTTCTGTTATCTTCATATTGTCCACCCCTTCTATTGCCTGTTAAGCAAGCATCTCTACAAACGCTTTAACCCGGGTTAATACCTGGCCACTTGGTGCGCCAGTCTGAAATGATCCTTCCAGATTGATGCTCGGTATCCCTTTTTCATGGAAATATTTGCGCCACATCTCCCGGTCAACACTGGCAAAAGAGCAGCCGATATAACCATACAGGATCAAACCGCGGGCATTTAGCCTATCAACTTCATGCTCCAGTACATTACGTGCATACACACCGGCACCGGCACCGGCATTGTCATAGACCCATCTGGCTAACGATTCAATCGGTGGAACATCCTCCCGGTACAGCTTAAAGGGAACACTGCGCAACCCCAACAGGGCGCCACCAGCCTGGTCGATAGCTTCATAGATTCCAAATTCCTGGCCGGTTCCACCTGCCCAGACCAAGGGGATAACCTTCTTTAGATCAGCTTCATTAATTGGCGCATTCTCCAGTTCTTCAATCAGTAAATCAATAGCTGCCTCGTATTCTTCCGGTTTGCCGAAATAATTGTTTAAACCAATATTCAGCATTAAAATTGTCGCTAAACTGCGTACATAAAACGGATGCTTACGCCTTAATTCCAAAACAGTCCGCAGCTTGGTCAGCAATCGGTTTTTTCGCTGGATCTCAACCCGCAGCTTATCTTCATCAATTTCCCGGTTACCGGTAAGCCACTCTGCTACATCATGAATCTGCGTAACAAAAAACTTAATTAACTCTTCCAAACGCTTGCCTTCTACAGTAGGCCCGCGGTACACCACATCGTTATTATATACGTCATACCCTTCCCGCTTCATAATCTCCCAGGCCAGATTGTACGGCTCGCAGGCCGAGCTGTTGCCGAGAATACGGTTGATAGTACTGGTGTTGCGGCGCAAATGCCACTGCCCCACCGTACATTTCACCATCGAGCAGGTTTCTGCCGGAAACTGGTAGTAGTCTTCAGCAATCAGCATAACATCCCGGTCACTTAAACGCCCCATCTCACTAAAGGCTACCGGGATGGTATCGCACGCATAGATTACCGGCACCTCCCAGCCATAGGCATTACTCCAAACGGCTTTTTTCCTGCCTTCTTTGTAAGCTTTTTCAGCATCTGGAACATAGGCTTCGGAGAGGTCCAGTATTTTGTTGATTGCCGGGGAATAGCTGTGAACCTTTTTGCAATAATCAACATAATCACGCTGACTTTGAATATCCTCTATTTCCACAAACACCCTCCTCAATTTGCTCAATACATGCCAATATATATTCTTAAGACAACATTTCAATAAAGGCTTTTATCCGGGTTAACACCTGGCCGGTAGGCGGTCCAACTTGATATGAACCCTCCAGGCTAATACTGGGAATCCCTTTATGATGAAAATGTTCCCGGAATAACTCTTTGTCAACACTGGAAAATGAACACCCAATATAGCCATACAGCAGCAAGCCACGCGCATTTATTTTATCAATCTGTTGTTCAATAAGCTCCCGCATATAAGTTCCCGCACCGGCGGCATGATTATCATAGATGTAGTGAACCAATGCCTCTATTGGAGGAACGTCTTCCCGGTATTTTTTTAAAGGTACGCCCCGCAACCCTAACAGGGCACCGCCAGCCTGATCTACTGCATCATAAACCCCAAATTCCTGGCCTGTTCCATAACCCCAGACTAAAGGAATAACCCGTTGCAGATCTTCCGGACTCACCGGGGCTGTTTCCATTTCATTGATCAATAAATCAACGGTTTCCTCGAACTCTGCCGGTTTGCCAAAATAACTGGATAAGCCGATATTAAGCAGCAGAATTGTTGGCAAACTACGGATATAAAAAGGGTTCTGAATTCGCAGGTCCAGGATTCTCTTGATTGTCTCAATTAACCGGTGTTTGCGCTGTATTTCATCCTTCAGTTTGCCTGCATCAATAACCCGGCTGCCTGTCAGCCATTCAGTCACACCGTAGATTTGTTCGATAAAGAACTCTTTTAGCTGCGCTAGTCTGTTACCATCCACGCCTGGTGCCCGGTAAATACTCTCAATGCAATAGACATCATAGCCCTGGGTTTTCATAATCTCATAAGCCATATTGTAAGGCTCGCAGGCCGAGCTGGTTCCCAGGATACGGTTAATACTAGTCCTGCGGCGTTTGTGCCATTGACCTACAGTGCATTTCACCATCGAGCAGGTTTCTACCGGAAACTGGTAATAATCTTCGGCTATCAACATGGCTTCCCGGTCGCTAAGCCGACCCATTTCGCTAAAAACAGCAGGAATAATATCAAGGGAATATAATAAGGGAACCTCCCATGCACTGGCCCGGCACCAAATAGCGTTTTTCCCGGCTTTGTAGGCCTTTTCGGCGTCATAAATATATGACGCCGAAAGATCCAGTAACCTGCCAACCGCCGGGGAATAACCATGAACTTCTTTGCTGTAAATCAGGTAATCACGCTGATTTTGAACTTCCTCGATCTGCATCAACAATGCCCCCTCTTTCGCCCAGCACCTCAATAAAGGCTTCCAGCCTGGTTTTGAGCTGTCCCTGGTCGCTGGCAGAGTAATCGATAGGCACCTCTAACACCGGTATGCCAATTTTTTGGTAATGCCTAAAGAATTCGTGCTTAATCTGTCCGTAGCACGGGCAGAACTTCAGGTACACGTACAATATTCCATCAACCTGGTATTCCTGCGCCAGATCGCCGGAGATGGTAATCCGCTCTTGCAGTGGTTTCATCCGGGTGCACGGCGATTGGTCCAGATAACCTTCAGCCAGCGCCTGATAGGGGTCTCCTTCTTCGCTGATCTGGAAGCTGACATTGCGGGAACCGGTGCAGTGATCCTCGATAACTACCCGCGCGCCCACTGTATCCTCAATCAGTTCCAGTAATCTCCGGTCACCATCTGCTACAATGCCGCCGGCCATCATCAGCCGGATCGGTTTGCGGCCCTGATCTGGCACTGCAGCCAGAGTATCATAGATTTGCTGGTACAAAATCAGCAATTCTGCCGGTGGCAGGTAATAGTAGCCTTTGATGAGATCCAGGAAGTCTTTGCCTTTGATGGGCGGATTCTCCCGTTTGCGCAAATCGGAGATCTTCTTTAATACGCCCCGTACCTTATTATAGATTTTGATTTGTTCCCGCACGGCTTCTTCACTTACGGTATTTCCTGACAGCCTTTCCAGGTCTTCTTTGAAGTTTAATATCTCTGTCCGGTAGTAATTCCGTGAGGACTCTTTCTCCCGCAGGCGGGGCAGGGTATAAATGTCGGTGGGGGAGAAAAAGTCACCGATTGCCTCCCCGACTTTTTTAATGCAGTCGCAAGTGTAGAAGGTATAGACTTTATCAAGTGCTTTATATAAAGGGTCACCTTCCTTGAAGGCTCCCAGAATACTCTTGGTAAAATCGCAGAATACACTCTGGGTGATTTGTTCACCGCTGGCAACGACTTCGGTATTGCCCATTTTAAACAGCCGCAGTTGATTGACACCAGCGGCATTGATCAGTTCCAGCGGGGTATATGTGCACAAATAGCCGACACTCTTTTTCCCGTCGTCTGCGGCGATAATGGTTTCCTGTTGCTTAACAATCCGGCTTTCCAGGTCAGTCAGATCCAGGCTGAAGCCGTTTTCTGCCGCCTGCTCACCGCGAACGCCTGCTACCTGATAGTTTAGCGCGTGTACAGCAGCGCCTAACGCACCGGCGTAGATGGCATCCAGTTTAAATTCACTGATGGGGTGCTCAAGCAAGTCTTCAATGGCTTTTTTCATACCGATATTATTCGAAACACCACCGGAAAAGGCTAAACCCGGTTCAAGCCCAATCCGGCTTAACAGGTTGCGTACCCGCCGGGCTGTAGCCAGATGAATGCCGGCGGCAATGTCTTCCTGGGTTGCGCCTCTGGCCCGCAGTGAGATGACTTCTGATTCGGCAAACACCACGCACTGGCTGCTGATTTCTGAGGGTTTAGTAGCGTCCAGCGCTACTTTTCCCAGCTCGCTCAAATCCAGATCCAGCAGTTGCGCTACCTTTTCCAGGAACCGGCCGGTGCCGGCCGCACATTTGTCATTCATAACAAATTCGACTACCCGGCCGGTCTCCGGGTCGACTTTAATGCCTTTTGAATCCTGGCCGCCAATATCAATAATGGTCTGAATTCCCGCGTTCAGATAGTGTGCCCCCATCGCATGGCAGGATATCTCGGTTACAATCTGGTGGGGAATTTCATTAAAACTCATGGCTACCCGGCCATAACCGGTACCGACAATATAGGTGACATCCGACCGCTTCAGGCCAGACTGTTCTAAGAGTTCGGCCAATAATTCATCCGAGGTTTCCTGCATATCAATACCGGTAGGGGTTTGGACAGTGTACAGCTCATCCCCGGTAAACAGTACCGCTTTTCCTGTTCTTGAACCAATATCAATCCCCACTACGGTTGC
>JAQSXM010000411.1 GCA_029256645.1 Sporomusa sp.
AAATGGGCCACAGCCACGATCAATGTCGCAATGTGGGACGCCTGGGCTAAATCCCTTAACCAGCCAATTTGGAAGCTGTTTGGTAAAACTGTCAATTGTGTGCCCATATATGGCAGCGGCGGCTGGCTTTCCTACAGTGATGAGGAGCTTATTGACGAGGTAATGGATTATAAAAAACGTGGTTTTGCCGCAGTAAAAGTCAAAGTAGGTTCGCCAGAGGTAGAGCGCGACATTGAGCGGTTACGTAAAGTGCGCGCTGCTGTAGGGCCGCACCTTAAAATAATGATGGATGCAAACCAGGGAATGGACTTGTCAAATTCCATTAAACTCTCTACTATAGCTGCCGAAATCGGCATCCATTGGTTTGAAGAACCGCTAAACCATACCAATTTTGCCGGGTATCAGTTATTACGGCATAAAACAGGCATCGCCCTGGCGATGGGCGAACGGGAATACGACTTGGAGCCACTCAAAGAGCTTATTGCCCGCAACGCGCTTGATTTGTGGCAGCCGGATTTAATTCGCATCGGCGGGGTTGAAGCCTGGCGGCAATCTGCACTGTTGGCACATTCCTATCACTTACCGGTACTGCCTCATTACTATAAGGATTACGATGTTCCTTTGTTATGTACTGTCCCTAATCCCTATGGGGCCGAATCCTTCGACTGGGTCGACTGCATTATCGACAATAAGATGCGAATTGAAAACGGGTTCGCCTATCCCCGGGAACAGCCCGGCTGGGGCTTTAATTTCCTGAAACAGCATCTTACTGAAATCAAGTAGTAAAGGAGCTTCGCCGATGAATACCGCTATCTTAAAACAAACATTCTCATTGGAAGGCCGGGTTGGTATTGTAACAGGGGCTTCATCAGGAATCGGCAGGGGTATCGCCCATTTACTTGCAGCTGCCGGGGCAAAGATTTATAATTTCAGCCGCCGGCCCACAAGTACGGAGAACCTGGATTTTATCCTTAATCCGAATGTAGAGGATGTTCAAATTGATTTGACCGATTTAGACAGACTCCAGCGCACGGTAAATGAGGTTTGTGCTGCTGATGGTCTGGATTTCCTTATTAATAATGCCGGCATAACCAAACGGGTCCGGGCCGAGGATGTAGATCAAGCCTGGTGGAGTGCTATCCACAAAACCAATGTCGATGTCCCCTTTTTTCTGGCCCAAAACTGCTACCCTTATCTTACACGTTCTAAGCATGCCGGCCGTGTTGTAAACATCTCCTCAATGGCAGCTCACCTGGGCTTTGCTGAAGTAACGCCATATTGTTCGACTAAGGCGGCAATAACCGGCATCACCCGCGGCCTTGCTGTTGAATGGGCCGGCAATAATGTTCTGGTCAATTCAGTGGCGCCAGGCTGGATTCAGACCAACATGACACAAACAGTCGCTGATCCCGAGCGCCTGTCCAAAATTATTGGCAGGATGCCACTACACCGGTACGGTCATCCGCAGGCCGATGTCGGACCAATGGTATGGTTTCTTGTCAGTGATGCTGCCCGTTATATTACCGGACAGGATTTTGCTGTAGATGGAGGCGCGCTAAGTTATGGATTCTAACATGCAGGCAATTGTTTGCACCGAACCAAGTGTTCTCAGCCGCACAACCCGGCCGCTGCCGGCCCCCACCGCCGGTCAGGTATTAATCAAGGTTCAGGCCTTAGGGATTTGCGGTTCAGATATTCATGCTTTTCATGGTCGTCAACCCATGTTCTCCTATCCGCAGGTTATGGGCCATGAGATTAGCGGTCAGGTAATCAGTGTTGGCGCCAGCGTCAGCTCTATAACCACCGGGCAGCAGGTTATTGTCATTCCCTATGCTCACTGCGGTCATTGTGCCGCATGCCGGCGAGGTAAGACAAATTGCTGCACCAGCCTGTCAGTCATGGGTGTTCATCGTGGCGGTGCCCTGCAGGAATATATCGTGGTTGATGAAAAGTATCTGGTAGCCGTTGATGGGCTCGCTCACACAACAGCAGCCTTAATCGAGCCTTACGCCATCTCAGCCCATGCTGTCCGCCGCAGCGGCCTGGCAAGCGGCGACCAAGTATTAATCGTCGGCGCCGGGGCGATTGGCCTGGCAGCAGCCGATATTTCCCGGGCGCTCGGTGCTCAGGTCATACTTGCCGAGACCAACCCGGAACGATTGGCCGCAGCGGCTAACCGTTATGAATTTTCTCAATGCCTTAATCCGTTAAACAGTACTTTCGACCAGCAACTCAAAGATATGACAGACGGCAATGGCCCGGTTATCATTATTGATGCAACAGGCAACCCAGCATCCATGAACAGCCAGATTAACAGCTTGGCAGCAGGTGGCACTCTTGTTTTTGTTGGTTTGCATTCCGGCGAAGTTCAGTTTAACGATTTAGCCTTTCACAAGCGGGAGACTACCTTATGTGGCAGTAGAGGCGCTACCAGGGAAGACTTCCAAACAGTCATTGACTTGGCGGCAACAGGCAAAATTCGTTTGGTGCAGCTATGTTCCCTTACTGTTCCTTTTAACCAGCTTGATCAAACTGAATTTGTTAAACTGGCCTCACCGGAAGTGATAAAAGCAGTGATCACCTTTTAATGAAAAAAGCTGTGTTGAAACTATCGTTTCAGCACAGCCTTTTTCTGCCTAATATACATATTCTCAAGTAAAGTAAAAAGTGCCTATTATACTACACTGCCAGTAACCCGGCATCATCATTCCTACCACTATGAGGTATGAGGTGCTGTAGCGAAACGAGCTATTAGACATATAGGGCTCCCCGTTTGGTCAATACTAAGACCGAAAATGAAAAAGCCAAGCTATACGGAGGTAAACACCACAATGGAATTATTCCTTGCGATACTGGTGCTGCTGTGCTTAATCGGTCTTTCCAATATTTTAAACAGGTTTATTCCCTTTGTCCCTGTACCATTGATTCAAATTGCATTGGGTGCCACTGTGGCGTATCTTCCCACCGGCATACTTTTACCGTTAAATCCAGAGTTATTTTTCGTATTATTTATCGCTCCCCTTTTGTTTGCTGATGGGAAGCGCATGCCCCGGGAGCAATTATGGAACCTACGTCTACCTATTCTGCTGCTGGCCTTGGGATTGGTATTTGTTACAGTATTTGTTATGGGCTATACCATTCATTGGCTAATTCCATCAATACCTTTGCCAGCGGCTTTTGCATTAGCAGCCATATTATCACCTACAGACGCCGTTGCCGTTGGAGCTATAGCGGGACGAAGCGCTCTCCCCCCAGGGTTAATGCACCTTCTTGAAGGAGAGGCTTTGATGAATGATGCATCCGGTCTGGTTGCTTTTAAATTCGCAGTTGCAGCGGCAGTTACCGGCTT
>JAQSXM010000412.1 GCA_029256645.1 Sporomusa sp.
TCGCATTTTGATCTGGCCGACCCGGCGCGCAAGCATTCACGCCTGGGTGTGACAGACAAGGCGGCGCTGGCAAAGCAAATACACCGCCTTAGCGGCTTAATGTTTCATTACAATTGTGAAAATGATGATTTTGATACATTTTCACAGCAACTGGATACCATTGGGGACTGCTATGGAGACATACTTAAAGAACTGCAATGGGTAAGTCTTGGTGGCGGATTATATTTTACCAAAGAGGGCTACCCTATAGAAAAGTTCAGCAAAAAACTGGCAGAGTTCGCTGATAAGTTTAAGGTTCAAGTGTATCTGGAACCCGGTGAAAGTGCCATTACCGGCTGCACCGAACTGGTTACCAGTGTTGTTGATTTAGTGCATAATGAACTGGATATTGCCATTGTTGACGCTTCGGTAGAAGGGCATATGCTGGATTTATTGATATACCGGCTGCCGGCTAAGATTGAGACAGGCGATATGGGGCAGCATAAATACATGGTTGCCGGAAGATCGTGCCTTGCGGGCGATGTCTTTGGGACATTTAATTTTACAGATAAGCTGGAAATCGGTACTGAAATCCGGTTTGCGGATGCAGCAGGTTATACAATGGTAAAGAAGAACTGGTTTAATGGGCTGCAAATGCCGGCAATCGCTGTGCGCAGGTTAGATGATACTGTTGAGGTTATCCGTCAATTCACTTACTCGGATTTCTTAAATAATTTATCATAAATTAATTTTTTTAGCAGAGGAGAAAGAAATGAGGAAAAATGTTTTAATTGTTGGTGCTGGTGGCGTGGGTCATGTAGTAGCCCATAAATGTGCGATGAATAACGATGTTTTGGGTGATATCTGTATTGCTTCACGTACCCAGCAAAAGTGCGACGCTATTATTGAAAGCGTATTGCGCAAAAATCACATGAAGGATTCATCGAAAAAACTATACTCGCGTGAAGTTGATGCAATGGATGTTCCTGCTTTGGTTGAGTTAATCAAAGCTACCAAGTCTGAAATAGTTATTAATGTAGGCCAGTCCTATATTAATATGTCGGTCCTGGAGGCTTGTATTGAAACAGGTGCGGTGTATATGGATACCGCAATCCATGAGGAACCAGACAAGGTTTGTGAGAATCCACCCTGGTACGCCAATTATGAATGGAAACGCAAAGAACGCTGCCAGGACAAAGGGGTCACCGCAATCTTAGGTATCGGTTTTGATCCCGGGGTTGTCAATGCGTGGTGTGCGTTGGCACAAAAAGATTATTTTGATACAATTGATTCTATTGATATATTAGATGTTAATGCCGGCAGCCATGGCAAGTATTTTGCCACAAACTTCGATCCGGAGATTAATTTCCGGGAATTTAAGAAAGTCTGGACCTGGATTGATCGTAAATGGGTGTTGCAAAAGGTTCATTCTATTAAAGTGGATTATGATTTCCCGGTAGTGGGAAACTGTTCGGTGTATCTGACCGGGCATGATGAGCTGCATTCTTTGTCCAAGAATATTAATGCAAATTCTATCCGGTTTTGGATGGGGTTTGGCGAACATTATCTCAATGTGTTCTCTGTTTTGACCAACCTTGGTCTGACCTCGGAAAAACCGGTTAAAATAGCGGAAGGTGTGGAAATCGCACCCCTTAAGGTATTAAAGGCATTGTTGCCAGATCCGTCCTCGCTGGCTATTAATTATACAGGAAAAACCTGCATTGGTAATTTCATTCAGGGAACCAAAGGCAATGAAAAGCGCGAAATTTTTATTTATAATATTTGTGATCATGCTGAGTGCTATCAGGAAGTGGAATCCCAGGCAATTAGCTATACGGCCGGGGTGCCGGCAGCAGCAGCGGCAATCTTAGTTGCTCGCGGCGACTGGGATGTAAAGCATATGGTCAATGTGGAAGAACTTGATCCTACACCTTTTATAGAGCTGCTTGATACAATGGGCCTGCCTACCGAGGTTATTGAAGCACCTGCAACCTTTGTGGCGCCGGTTATTGAATCATTAGATTCTATTTGATTATACTGGAAAACCTCCTGGGGATGCCGTTTGGTCATCCGCAGGAGGTTTTTGTTAATGTATCAGAATTTATAAGTTTTGAGAGGCTGAAAGTCCTTATAAAACAAGGGGAGCCAAGGTCAATGCCAGGCTTGAGCAAGGAGACGGTGATCCCGCAACCCCGGTAACCCCTCGGCCTTTGCCGGAGAAAGCGTTCCGCAGGAGAAAAGCCGGGCGGTATTCCGTTAAGAAATCCGTACTGTTTGAGCGTAGCGAGTTTACGGATTTTAGGAATACCGTCCGGCTTTTCAGCTTTTGGAGGCTTCGGGCCTAGACTTTTTGTTACTTTTGGGGCAATGCCAAAAGTAAAACCATTCCCTTGTATTCCAGGATTATTTGATATGCGCAAAGCCAAAAGACCGCGTTAGCAGTTTTTCTTATTCTTGATGAAACATAATGAGCTAGGGAGAAAAAAGTGCCTCTCTTCAGTAGTAGCCTGAAGAGAGGCACTTTTTCTTAAAGCGGTCAACTAACAGGGATTGACAAGCGTGGGTCCGCTTGAGACACCAAGTTAATATGGTCAAGTTTCTCGACAAACAAAGGTATTGCAGGGTTAGGATTTTCACTGTCCCAAATAAGTGTCATATTCCCATAAGCTTCTTTACCCTTCATAAAAACAAAGCGAATCCCACCAGCTCGCAGCTGATTCATGCGCAGCAGGGCAGGATCTCCGACCATAAATGAAACACCGACCCCTGCTTGGACTTGCCAGAGCATAGTATCAAAATTTGCTGATTTACAGACAAGATTTGGTGTAAATCCGGTTTTTTCACACTGTTTATGAAACCAGTCGAATGCTTGTGGATACCTGCTTTTATCAATAAGAATAAAGGGCTCATGTTTCATATCAGCAAGAGCAAGGCAGTGATTATTGGCATACGGGTGATTATGAGGCAACAGAAACCCAAGCCTGTCTCTGCGTACCAATTGCAAGGAGAATTTAGATTTTAGCTCATTACCCATAAAACCAGTGAACCCAATATCAAATTCGCCACGTTTTAGCGCATCTTCGATCATTGCAAGAGGGAGAACACGAATTTCTAAGCTAATTTTCGGATAAAGTGCTGTAAACTTTTTTATCGCCAGCGGTAAAATTGCATATTCAATTCCTATACAACAAATGCGTAAGATTCCCCTAATACCACTATCAGCCTCACGTGATTTAATAAAAACCGAGCTAATCTTGTCCATAAGAGGTTCAACATCCTGGAGTAAGACGTGGCCTGCAGCAGTTAAACGTACAGTGCGATTATTGCGAATGAATAACTGCACGCCCAGTTCTTTCTCTAAAA
>JAQSXM010000030.1 GCA_029256645.1 Sporomusa sp.
AAGGCCCGCTTGCAAGCAAACAGAAACAGGGAATACTGACCCAAATCTTTAACTTCTTATTTTAAGGACAATGAGTAGTTCTAATTGTCCTAAAACACTAATGGAGGACATATGCGCAAATTAACAGCAATCTTCCTGACCGCTGTACTGGCTGTAAGCATAACGGTTCCGGCCCTGGCTGCCCCAACCCAGGTCAGTAGCCGGATTAAGGATGTGTCCAAGGTACAGGGCATGCGCAACAACCAGCTGAGTGGTTATGGACTGGTGGTGGGCCTGAACGGTACCGGCGATTCTAATAAAAGTGTATTTACCCTGCAATCTATTGCCAATATGCTGAAATCTTTTGGTGTTGTCATCAATTCATCGGCGATTAAGCCCAAAAACGTGGCCGCTGTTATGATCACAGCCACGCTGCCGCCCTTTGCCAAACCAGGTGACACCATTGATATCACCGTATCCTCTATGAGCGACGCCAAAAGCCTGCAGGGGGGGACCCTCCTGCAAACCCCGCTGCGGGGCGCTAATGGTCAGGTATATGCTGTCGGTCAGGGACCGGTGTCTACGGGCGGCTTTATTTTTGGCTCCGGTGGCTCCAGTCAGCAAAAAAACTTTCCGACCGTTGCCAATATCCCGGCCGGTGCATTAGTGGAACGGGAAGTACCGATGCCATTTACGGATAAAGAGAAGGGCAAGATTACGCTGGCGCTTAACCAGCCTGATTTTACGACAGCCAACCGGATCAGTGCGGCTATTGATCAGCGTTTTGGCTCGATCACGGTGGCCAAAGATCCGGGTACGGTTGTTATTAATGTGCCTTATTATTATAATGAGGATATTGTCGGTTTTGTCGCGGCTCTGGAAGAGCTGCCAGTTACGCCGGATACAGTCGCCAAGGTTGTTATTAATGAACGGACAGGTACGATTGTGATTGGCAGCAATGTGACAATTGACCAGGTGGCTGTCGCTCAGGGCGGTCTTACCGTCAGGATCGGCAAGTCAACAGAGGTTTCTCAACCGCCGTCCTTTTCTGACGGCAACACCGTTGTCACCACCGATACTACCATTGAGGCCAAAGAACAACCAGCAGGACTTATTGTGCTGCCGGCTTCAGCCAATGTGGGCGATGTAGTTGCCGCCCTGAATGCCGTAGGGGCAACACCCCGCGATATTATCTCCATCCTGCAGGCCATAAAAGCGGCAGGGGCCCTACACGCCGACCTACAAGTAATGTAACGCAGCAGGTTATAAACGCCCATCTGTGCGATGCTGTTACAATGAGTCTACTGCCAACTAGTTTTCGTCTAGTAGTCTCATAGGCGACGGTATCGTTGCTCTTGTGGGCGTTCTCTCCGACGTACTTCCCAGTACGACTGCGGTCACGTCCTCGTCGCGCCTCGCAGCTGGACATTTCTAACCAGCTGCGGGCCTGTACTAATAAGGGGTGAATGGATATTGAAAATCAATCCTAACAATCTCATACAGCCAAACACAATCCCCACTAGCGGGGGGGCAGCTGTGCCTGACCAGGGAGCGGCTTTTGCCGCCAGGCTGGAAAAGGCTGTGCAGGCATCTGAACAGGCCGGAACATCACCGGCGGCAGCTTCAGCAAAGCGCAGTGAGGATGCTAAACTTAAAGCGGCCTGTCAGGAGATGGAAGCTGTTTTCCTGAATATGATGCTGTCGCGAATGCGGGCCAGTGTACCAAAAACTAAGCTCATGGGCGACACATCAGGTGAAGAAACAATGCAATCGCTCCTGGACACTGAGTTAACAAAAAATATGGCGCAAGCCGGTGGGATGGGCTTGGCCGATATGTTGTACCGTCAGCTAAGTAAAAGCACTGTTAAAGGCCAGGCTCGATAGCCTGGCTTCTCTGCATATACCGGTCAGCCTGATTTTCATCATAAGGAGTGTGTGGTTCCATGTTCAATCCTCTGCGGTTAAAAATGTCCCTCCTGGTTACAGCCTTGATTATGCTGCTTCTCCAGAGCTCGGGCTGGGCCGCCCCCGGTGCAGTAGTGAGCAAAATCAGGGTAAGCCAGAATGTTGAAACAGTACGGTTGGTTTTTGATGTGTCCGCTTTACCAGAGTACAAAATAATGACCCTTGAGAACCCGCTTAGGCTGGTCATAGATATGCCGGGTACTGTAAACAAGACTGCTGCTCAATATGTTCTCAATGACCCGACAGTGGCGAAGCTGCGACTGGCTGAGGTTGAACCAGGCAAGCTTAGAGCTGTTGTCGACCTGAAAACAGCCTATGTTTATAAGGTATTTACCTTGAAAAATCCCAACCGCCTGATTGTCGATATTATTAAAGATTATGAACGAAAACTGGTTGAAGAACCTGCACCAGGCATTAAATATACCTCCTGGCTAAGAAATCAAGCCAGTGGTCCCTTATGGGCCCATATTCTTGAAGTTGACCCCCAGGCAGGGTTTGCGCTAAAACCTATTCTATCCAACGGTGCAATCCAGGGACTGGAACCGCTGCTGCCAATGGCTGAGCGTTCCGGGGCGATCGCTGCAGTCAACGGCTCTTATTTTGGGCTTGACGGTTCGATAATCGGGCTGCTTAAGATTGACGGTGAGATCGCCAGCACGCCGGAAATGTCACGGACAGCGCTTGGCATTATGCCTGATGGCAAATTGCTTATAGATCAGGTTCACTATGAGGGTAAGATTGAATTACCAGACTCCAGGGAAATACCAATAAATGCGGTTAACCGGGAACGCGGCGAGAATGAGCTTGTTCTCTATAACGGCCTCTATGCGCCGGCAACAGGCTGTAATAATTTTGGGATAGAATATGTAGTTGTAAATGGCAAGGTAACTGCCGTCAATACCAGCAACTCGTCAATACCGTCAGACGGTTTTGTTCTTTCAGCTCACGGCGCTGCCGCAAAGCTGATCGCCGGACTTAAGGTTGGCGATAGCGTCAAAGTTAACCAGACACTGGGCCCGGTGTGGGATAATACCCAGCATGCATTGGGGGCAGGCCCTATGCTTGTTAAGAATAACAGTGTATTTTTAACAACTAAGATTGAAGAATTCGGTTCTGATGTGGCAGGTGGCCGCGCCCCCCGGACGGCACTTGGGCTCAAGGCAGACGGGACAATCCTCCTTGTTGTTGTTGATGGACGCCAGGAATTAAGCACAGGCATGACCTTGCTGGAGTTGGCGCTTTTTATGCAGGAACTGGGTGCTCAGGATGCTATGAATCTGGATGGCGGCGGTTCCAGTGAGATGGTATTAAACGGTAAGGTCATTAATAAACCCTCAGACCGGCGTGAACGGCGGGTTGGTGACGCGTTGGCAATTGTGCCGGGCCGTGTTGCTAATTAATGAAAATGCGCTATAATAAAAGTAGAGAATCCTTTACAGCAAAATACAAAGGCAGGTGTTTCTGGATGGCTCACAAGAAGAGTATAATGATCATAACCCTGCTGCTGATTGTTGTCAGCGCGGTAGCATGGTCATTGGCAGCAGGCCAGCTGGTTGACCAGCGCGGTGTATTAGCAGGTAGTGTTTTGTCAAATGGGTTGGTTGCCCCTGGTGCTATGACCCGGGAAGGCGATATACTTGTTTATGTTAACACCCTTACCGGTCCGGCGGTCGCAGTACGCGCCAACACTGACGGAATTGTCCGTGAAGTACTGGTTAAGCCTGGCGACAAAGTCAAAAGCGGTGATATTTTAGTAAGGGTTGAACCGCTTAAGCGGTAATTACCCTATTAAAGGAAGCTGAATTAGGGAGGCTAAGTTTTGGCATCCTAATCTTCTTCGTGGAAGGATGAACATATGTTGAATATTCTAAGGCGTTGCCTGACAGCGCTAGCGGCAGTACTTATCATCATGCCGATTGCTTACGTTCAAGCTGCGCCTGAATTTATGCCTGTTGACCAAATTGTCAAAGGCATGCATGGAACAGCCAAAACTGTTGTCTCAGGCACTCAAATTGAAGAATTTGGTGTAGAAGTTCTCGGGGTTATGAAACAAAAAGGTCCGTCCGGTGATCTGATTCTGGTTCGAACATATGGTGATGTTATTGAGCGAACCGGCGGTATTGCCCAGGGAATGAGCGGCAGTCCGGTATATATTAACGGTAAACTGGTCGGTGCCATCGCCTATGGCTGGTCGTTAACAGACCATAAGATTGGTATGGTGACACCTATTGCCGATATGCTCAAGTTATGGGAATTAAATAATGGTCAGGCTGAACTGCAGGCACCGGCAGCAGAAACGCCCGCAGAAACGCCCGCAGAAACGCCCGCCAATGCAGTCAGTACGCCCTTAATGGCCTCAGGATTTGGCGAACAGGCCCTGAAAATGCTGACAGAAAAGCTTAAACCCTATAATCTAACCCCTTATGCAGTGAGCGGCAGTATGTCTGATGACAACAATGGCATTGCCTATAATAAGACCGTTGAGCCAGGCAGCACTGTCGGCGTGCAATTGGTACGCGGGGATGTCAGTCTGGGGGCATTAGGTACTGTAACCTATGTCGATGGGGATAAACTCTTAGCTTTTGGTCATCCGTTTCTTAAAAAGGGTAAGGTTAACTATTTCCTGACAGATGCCGACGTCTATACTACCTTAAGCGGCCTGGAAAACTCTTTTAAAGTAGGAACATCAACCGAACTGATCGGGATGGTTAACCAGGACAGAGGCGCCGGTATTGCCGGCACACTGGGTAAATTTCCTAACGTCGTACCGCTCCGGATTACTGTTACCGATAAAGATTTAGGCCGTACCAATGAATTATGGGCCCAGGTTGTACAGGATGAGGATTTGGCACCTACTCTATCTGCTGTCAGTGTGTTTAATGCGATTGAGAAGACGACTGACCGCACCGGTTCAGGTACGGCCAGAATTAACTTTGAAATCAGTGCTGCCGGCATTCCCGGCGGAGTATTAACGCGTGAAAATATGTTTTACACTCAGGGGAATATCGGTGAAATGGCAGTAGCTGAGGTGCATGAGGCACTGGCGCTGCTGACCGGTAACCAGTTTACCCCTGTTAGTATTATGGATGTTAAGGTAAATGTTACCATCGACAGCGAGCGGCGGACAGCTACTATTGTTGAGGCTAAAGCCAATACCGCTACCGCCAAACCCGGGGATAAGGTAGAGATCGCTGTCAAAATTAAACCGTTTCGTGGTGACCCTATCATCAGATGTGCCACCTACACTGTACCCAAGGAACAACAGCCTGGGGCACTGATGCTGGCAGTACGTGGCGGGGGGATGGTTTCTGTCGCCCAGCTTGTTGGCAAACGTCAAAACGGTGAAGAGGATCTGAGTAAACTATTTATGCTCAAACCACGGGCTAAGTCTCTGGAGGAAGCAGTCCAGGAGCTTGTTAACCGTGACCGTAATAATGACATTGTCGTGGAAGCCATTGAGATGAGTATGCCTGATGCTGCTTTAGGTAATGCCGGCAAAAATGTAAAACAGATTGCCGGTACCTTTGAAACCGCCCCTAGCCCGGCTTTACCGGAAACGTCTGTTAAGAACCCGGCTAAACCCGGCCGTACAGGCAGCGAAGCCGCGAAAAGTACCAAAGGGGACGAGTTAAAACACAAGGTATATGTAACGACCGACTATATCATTGATGGCGATTCCCAGGTTATGCTAAATATAACAAAATAGTACGGAATAAATAAAAGCCGCATATGCGGCTTTTATTTATTTATAAGCTTTGAGAGGCTGAAAGTCCTTATAAAACAAGGAGAGCCAAGGTCAATGGCCGGCTGAGCAAAGAGACGGGCCCGCAACCCCGGTAACCCCCCGGCCTTTGCCGGAAAAAGCGCTCCGCAGGAGAAAAGCCGGGCGGTATTCCGTTAAGAAATCCGTACTGTTTGAGCGTAGCGAGTTTACGGATTGTAGGAAGACCGTCCGGCTTTTCAGCTTTTGGAGGCTTTGGGCCTAGACTTTTTGTTACTTTTGGGGCAATGCCAAAAGTAAAAGTCCTGGGTGTACCAGGCATCGCCGATAGCTACCGGAAAATAGAGGCATTTAAAATAGCCGTCAGTTAGCAGGGAATTGAAAATAAATATTGAATACTATTAAAGATTAACAGAGCCGAATAAGGTTTAAGGAGCATGACTATGCTTAATAAACTATTCACCCATACAGGGCGGATTGTTATAGAGTTTTTAGAGAATGTAGGACAGGTGCTAATCCTGTTTAGTCAGACTGTTGTTCATTTGCGCCAGCTAAATACCAAGCTGCTGCTTCGGCAGATGGCGCATCTGGGGGCAGATTCCCTGGCAATTGTATTATTGACCATGCTATTCACCGGCATGGTTATGACTGTACAAACAGCTTTTGAATTTGTAAAATATGGGGCCCAGTCCTCTGTTGGCGGCCTTGTGGCTGTAGCTATGGCGCGGGAGTTAGCCCCCGTGTTGACCGGCGTGGTATTTGCCGGGCGGGTGGGAGCGGCAATTACGGCCGAAATTGGCTCAATGAAAGTGACAGAACAGATTGATGCCCTGCGGGTTATGGCTGTAAACCCGATTTCTTACCTGGTATTACCCAGGCTGGTTGCCTGTATGGTAATGTTGCCGGTACTGGTTATTTTCGCAAATGTCATCGGGAGCATTGGCAGCTATATGGTTGCCAGATATTATGCCGATATCAGTTCCTTCACCTTCTTTAATTCGATCAAGGTTTTTGCTGTGCCGCACGATATCATCGGTGGCATGATCAAGGCCATGTTCTTTGGGGCAATTGTCGCTATTATTGGCTGTCACAAGGGACTGACAACCGCTCAGGGAGCCGAAGGCGTAGGCCAGGCAACCACTGGATCTGTGGTATTATCAATAACCTTAATCTTTGTCAGCAACTATTTTTTATCGGTACTATTATACCGGTAGAGACTTCAAATGAGGTACAGTATGATCAAACTAGTTAATGTCAACATGGATTTTCGCGGTAAGCAAATACTCAAAGACATTAGCCTTACCATTGAAAAAGGGGAAATAATGGTTATCATCGGGCCAAGTGGCTCTGGTAAAAGTACCTTGCTGCGGCTCATCATTGGTCTTCTTAAACCGACTTCCGGGGAGGTCTGGGTCAATAACCGGGAAATTACCCACATGACTGAGGATGAACTGGGCAAGATCAGGTTGGAGATGGGGATGGTTTTCCAGTATTCTGCTTTATTTGATTCAATGTCAGTAGGAGAAAATGTGGCTTTCGGTCTCAGGCAGCATACCGATATGCCTGAAGAAGAGATTTTACGGACAGTGCGCCGTAAACTGCGAATGGTAGGTCTCAGAGGACAGGAAAATGCTATGCCGAGTGAATTGTCAGGTGGTATGAAAAAACGGGTCAGCCTGGCCAGAGCCATTGCCATCAATCCGCATATTGTTCTCTATGATGAGCCAACTGCGGGTCTTGACCCCATCATGTCCAACACAATTGACAGGATGATTGTCAGTACAAGGCGAATGATTGATGCCACCTCGGTGGTCGTTACTCACGATATGCCAAGTGCCTTCCGGATTGCTGACCGGATTGCCATGATTCATGATGGCAGTATTATTGAGATAGGTACACCGGACAGTTTTAAGCAGTCGGAGAACCCGATTGTGGCTAAATTTATCCGCGGGGCCACCGCCCTGCCGGAAAGTAAAGGGAGGGCGAGAGCATGAATACCGAGGCCAAAGTCGGAGCGATCACTCTTTCCGGCCTGATTTTACTGGCCGGAATGTTTGTATATTTAAGCGGCGTTAGCTTTGGTGATAAAGGCTATCCCATTCAGGCTGTTTTCGCTCAGGTGAGTGGTTTGAAACCTGGCAATATTGTCCGCTACGCTGGTGTTGAAATCGGCAAAGTTACCGATGTCAAGGTATTGCCTGATGGTGTGTCTGCCGACATTATGCTTAATCCCGGTGTCAAAGTGCCGGTAGGGGCAGCCCTGACGATCGGCTCTGACGGCTTGTTAGGGGAAAAGTATATCAATATTATGCCGCCCCGGGAAATAAATGGATTTTTAGCCCCGCATGCCAAAATCTATGGCGAAAATCCCCAGGGGCTTGATGAACTAATGGTATCGGCCAACCAGGTGCTGGCCGAAGTAAAGACGCTTGTTAAAGCGCTGAATGATGTGGTGGCAGATGACAAGGTTAAAGCCGCACTCAAAGAAACGGCCTTGAATACGCGGGAGATAACAGCAAACCTAAACAGGCTGACAGCTACGCTAGCCATGCTGGCTGATACGAATCAGGGTGAAGTGACAGAAACGGTAGCGAACCTGAAAGCCATGTCCGGCAGCCTAAAGGACACTGCCGCCCGGGTGGATAAAATGATGGCCAGTGTTGATAACGATGGTAAGACAGCCATTGAGCTGCGGGAAACAATTACTGCCCTTAAACAGACCAGCAGCCGGGTGGAAAAGATGGCTGCTGCAATGGAAGGGGTTGTGACAGATCCGGAAACAGCAAAAAATGTCAAAGAAACCCTGAAGAATGCCCGGGATGCCAGTGCCAAGGCCAACAAAATGCTGGGCAAAGTGGCCGATATCCAAACAGAAACAAATGTTGAAGCCCTGTATAATACCGATACGCATAAATACAAAAGCAATGCCGATATTTCCATCAGCACTTCGTCCCGCGATTTTACCGTTATTGGCGTGAGTGACATTGGCGAAGACAGTAAGCTGAATCTCCAGATGGGCAAAAGAGGTGCGGTAGTTAATCAGCGTTTTGGTGTGATTGACAGCAAAGCGGGTGTGGGGGTTGATGCCAAAATGGGTAATCAGCTGCGGATGTCGCTGGATGTATATGACCCAAATGATGTGCGCGTTAAGCTTCGTACGTTGTATCAGGTGGCACCCGACACCTTTATTGTCGGTCAGTCTGAGGACATTAACAAACGAGACGAGCAAACTTCTTATTTCGGTATACGGCGTTCATTCTGAACACTTATGATTGACACCGCCCCGGCTTGGACATATAATTATAAGTATCTGACTGGGCAGTCAGGGTTTTGAAAATAGTGATAACATCAAGGAGGTCATAGGATTTTATGGCACAATTTAGATTATCTGGCAGCCTGGCCAAACGCATGTCGGCCTTGATTACCGGTGGAATATTGGTAGCTGCTGCTCTGCCAGGCTTTGCCGCTCCGGTAGAACTTACACTTGATGAGGCCATAGTTATGGCTCTTAAAAGCAATCCCGCAATAAAAATATCTGAGTCTGAAATGGACAAAGCCAGATGGGATGTAAAGATAGCTGATTCAGTCAGAAAAGCACCGGCGATCGATTTTACACATAATGCGTCCCGCTCAAAGAGTGCTGCCTCAGTTGGCGTAGGTTATACGACCGCCAGGGAATCTTTTTTGGTTCCTATTCCCGAAAGTCTTAACAATAAATATTCCAACAGCGTTGATCTGTCATTTCCTTTATATACTGGCGGTAAACTTGAAGGAACGGTTGAAAAAGCCAAACTGGGTCTTAAAGTCTCTGACCTTGGGGTTGAAAAATCGCAGCAGCAGGTTAAGCTTGATGCTACAACCGGCTATTACAGTATATTGCAAACCCGTAACCTTGTTAAACTAAGTGAAGAGTCTCTGGATCGCCTTAATGCCCATTTGAAAAATGTTGAAGCTCAATATAGTGCCGGTACTGTAGCTAAATCTGACGTCTTGCGTTCAGAAGTGGAAAAAGCCAGTGCTGAGCAGACCCTGATCAAAGCCAAAAACTCCTACGAACTTGCTGTGTCAGGCCTTAACAATGTCATTGGCCTGCCGCTGGATACTGAGCTTACCCTTAAGGAAGAACTAAACTATGCCAAATATGATAAGACACTGGCAGAGTGTATTAGTGCTGGCCTGGCTAATCGCCCGGATTTAGCGCAGGCTGCCACCAACCTGGATATTGCTAAAACTGAGATTAAAGTAGCTGAAAGCGGCAAGAAACCTACAATAACGGCTACTGCATCCGAAAAATGGAGTGACAAGGATTTCCCCGGTACTGACAACAATACGTGGTCCATTGGTATTAATGCCAGTTATAACCTGTTTGATGCCGGTTTGACCAAAGGCCAAATCAAAGGCGCTGAAGCCGGGCGTGACAAAGCTGCAGAACAGCTGCGCCAGGCCAGAGACAGTGCTCAGCTTGAAGTCCGTCAGGCTTATCTCAACATGCAGGAAGCCGAGAAACGTATCGAGACAAGTAATGTAGCTGTTACCAAAGCGGAGGAAGATTATAAAATCTCCCAGGTGCGTTACAGTGCCGGAGTAGGCACAAACCTTGATGTCATCGATTCCCAGGTGGCTTTAACTTCAGCCAAGACCGATTATGTACAAGCCCTGTATGACTATAATACCAGCCGGGCTAAGCTGGACAAAGCTATGGGTATAACAGTAGAGTAAGGTAATTTGATCAAGGCAGAACTGGGTTTCCTGGTTCTGCCTTTTTTACGCCATTACAACCTAAATCCCAGAAAAAACATAAAGGAAGAAGACAGCTCACTGTCGAAGTACGTGAATATCTAAAAGGCCAAGGGAGGCAAAATATGCGAACTAAAGCCGCACTCTTAGCAGTGCTATTGCTTATGCTTGGCATGGCTGCCTTTGGCTGGTGGTCTACCCACAGCCAGGCTGTTTTTGCTCAAATTGAAAGTACACTAGCCAGCGAGTTGACCCAGGCATTGGGTACTCAGGTTGTAATTGGACAATTGCAGGCAGTTGGCCTGACCACTGCTGCCGTAAATGATGTAACTATATTTGACAAACAAGGCCGGGAATTGGCCGTTATTAAGCAAGTCACCGTGGAATATAACTTACTCAGCCTGGTGCGCGGTCAAACCGCGATTAATGCCTTGCGAAAAATTACGCTTACCCAGCCTGCGGTTGACTTGATAGAAGCAGCTGATGGTACCTGGAACATCGAGTTTTTAAAACAGGAAACAAAGCCGGAGAGCCCCAAAATTAGCTGCAAAGTTTTTATTGAACAAGCGGTAGTTAATGTCAGTGCCCGGAATGGTCAATGGCAGCTTACCGCTGTTGATGGTTTGCTTGGTATCAAAGACAGTCAGGCGATTGATGTAAAACTGGCAGCAAATCACAATGATTCGGCGATGAGTATAGAAGGCTTTATTAACATTGCTAAAAATAGCCTGTCCCTGACCGTTAAAGCAGATACCCTAAACCCGGCAGCCTATGAAAAATTGATTTTGACCGGTACAGCCCTTAACTTTACCGCCGGCCTGCTGCAAGGTGTCGAGATTACTGTAGCCAGGGATCAGGCAGGGCTTAGTTATGCCGGTGAGTTTTTACTGGATAATGTAGCAGCGACAAGCGGGGAATTAACTGTTGAAAAGGCACAGGGCCGGGTAAGTTTTACCAACAACTATGTGTACATACTTGGTAGCAGTGCCCTTGTCAACAGCCAACCGGTAACGGTTCGCGGTAAAATTGGCATAGCCGGTGAGCAGCCGGTCTTCGACCTAATTGCTGAGTCGCCGGGCATTGATCTGGCAGCCGTTAGCCAGAATCTTCCTCTCAGCGGGGTTGTTGCTTTTAATGCTGCGATTACCGGAACACCGGCAAGCCCGGTTGTTACAGCTGAGCTTGCCGCCCCGAACAGTGTCGGGATCTCAGGCTACAGCCTGCAGGATAGCAAAGCCAAAATCAAATTTGATGATAAAATAGTAACAATTGACGACTTTACCACGCAGGTGCTTGGTGGACAGGTACGCGGGCAAGGTATCTTTGATACCGGTACAGAACGCTATCAGGTACAACTGACTGCCAGCCATATTGATACTGCTGCAGTCAGAGACTTACCTGTAGCCCTAAGCGGCAGCGGGGATCTCACAGTAGCGGCCAGCGGCCAGGGCCGTGACTGGCGGACAATCAACGGCTCAGCGGCGCTAACCCTTATGACAGGCCAATTAGAGGGGGTGCCCTATAGCCAAATGACGGCACTGATCGAGCGTACCGGCAGTACTACTGAGATTAAACACTATGACCTCCTAATGCCCTCCAACGGTATTGTTACCGCAGCAGGGACCATTCAGGATGATAAGCTTGCCATTAAATTAAACGGTCATGGAATTGAACTGTCCGCACTGCCACTGGCATCACTAAAAAATATCAGTTTTGCCGGCAGCGCCGGTTTTACGGGCGACCTAACCGGTACAGTTGGCCAGCCTCAGCTTGGTGTCAATTTTAATGCTGCCGGTCTTACCCTCAATCAGCAACTGTTAGGTGAGGCTAGCGGTATACTCAGAGCCTCACCCAGCCTGGTATCGCTCGAACAGGTAATACTTACTGACGGGACAGCCCGGCATGAAGTATCTGGCAAGGTTGTACTTAGCGGAGCCCAGCCTGAGGTCAGCCTTTCACTCGTAACCCACTCAGCCAGGGCGGAGACCTTTGCCCGGGTTATTAAACCTGATCTGGCGCTAACCGGTAATCTTGAACAGGAATTGATAATAAGCGGCCCCTTAGACAACCTGGCAATGCAGGGCAAGCTGAAATTATCAGAAGGCAGCCTTGCCGGTTATCTTATTGCCAGCGCCGAGGGCAGCTATCAGCGGCGCAATGGTGTTATAACAGTAAATAATCTTAATATAGACTCACTTAACACCAAGATTAAACTGTCGGGAACAGTATCTGCTGATAATAACCTCAATTTCGCTGTCGTGGCTGAGAATATAGATGCTGCGAAGCTAAAAACAGAGTACCCCTACCCGGTGACCGGGATCTTTAATCTAACAGGTCAGGTAACAGGCAGTGTATCAAGCCCGGAGGTCAGTGGTCAGCTGACTTCCAGCAGAGTCCTGCTGAATGGCCAGGAACTGAAAGACATCTATGCCGATCTAAGCTATGAGGACGACCAGGCAGACATCAGGGAACTGCGGTTTGCTCAAGGGCAGGGCAGTTACCTCTTTAACGGGGCTGTGGATATTAAAACCCACGGTGTGGATGGCCTGTTACGGGTTGAGGGTGGCGAACTGGCTGGTATATTGGCAATCGCCAATGTACCGGAGCGGGGAATCCGCGGCAGCCTTAATGGCGAGATTGCCTTAAGCGGCAGTCTCAGTAATCCTAACATTGTATTGCGGGGTTCTATAATAAATGGAAAAATAAAAGAGTACCTGTTCGATACCGTTGACATTGATGCCGAGCTTAATAACAGAGTAATTACGGTCAATAAGCTTATTGCTAAACAAGGGCTTGACGGGGTGCTTGCCGCTCAGGGGCAAGCCGATTTAAACGGCAAGATTGACATGGAAATAGGCGGCCGCTCAATTGATATTGGGATTTTGCCGGCGTTGTTTAACACAACTGTTGAAACTACAGGCAAGTTTAGCTTTACTGCCCAGGCGAGCGGCCTTACAGCCGATCCTAATGTGTCTGTGTCGATGGATGTACAAAAGGGCAGTATCGCAAATGCTGAATTTGATAACCTATACGGCCTGTTAATCTATAACAAAGGCAGCATTCATGTCAATCAACTGTTTGTTTCACGTGGACCATATAAGGCCAGTGCTTATGGCATAGTGCCATTAAAGGCCTTAAACAGCGAAGGGCGTGGTAAGGCCGATGTGACTGATGCCATGGACCTTAAACTGCGGCTTGATAATGCCGATCTGAGCATACTTCCCATGCTGACGAAAGAGGTCGCCTGGGCCACAGGGCCTACCGCAGGTGAGATTACCATCGGCGGTACACTCTCTCAGCCGTCGCTGAATGGTCACTTAACAATAGTCAATGGTTCCATCAAGCTAAAAGCACTGGCTGACCCTATCCAAAAAGTGGGGATTGATATTCAGTTTAAAGATGATAAAATAGACATAAACGCCTTTGACGGGGAAATGGGCGGCGGCTCTTTCTCTCTCGACGGATCGGCCAGGGTAGCAGGCTTAGCGCTTGACGACTATAACCTCATGCTTGCCTTAAACCGCTTAGGTGTAAAACATAAGTACTTTACCGGTCCGATAGACGGCGTTCTATCAGTAACAAGCAAAGACGCCCGGCCGTATATTCAGGGAAAGCTAACAGTTGAGAATGCGACTGTCAATATTCCGGCTGTGCCTGACAGCGGCGAAATTGCCTTTAATGCCGGCTTGGATATTGAAGTGGTTGTGGGTGACAAGGTTCGCATGTATAACCCGTATCTGTACGATTTCCTGGCTGAGGGCAAGGTTAAGTTCGCCGGGTCGCTGAAAAGACCATCAGCTTCAGGTCGCATTGAGGCCCGGCGCGGTACGGTGAGATACCTGACAAACCGCTTTACTATTTTAAGCGGCAGTGCTGAGTTTACCCAGTACCGCTCCATTGAACCGGTCATTAAACTCCAGGCTGAATCCAAACTTGAGCGAACGAGAATTAATCTGGCGATTAACGGCCCAGTTACCGCGATGGATCTTAAATTAACCTCTGAGCCGGCGATGAGTCAACAGGAAATTATGTCACTGTTGACACTGCGCGGCGGCTACTTTACGAAAAACAACGGCACCGATAATGATAGCACCTTAGGTCGTGATGAGTTGATCAGCCTGCTGGATGCAGGCCTGCAGATGCGGTTTATTGCCGAGGTTGAAAGTGTCCTTCAGGAAACCTTAGGGGTTGATGAATTCCGGTTAGTACGGACATCACTCTTTGATACCGGCAGTAAACATGCCCGGAATAGCCAATCTGACGACCAGTTTCAAGGGTATAATGTTGAAATTGGCAAATACCTTACAGATAAATTCCTCATAAGCTATAGTGTGGGTCTGGATCAGCATAACAACAGTATCGGTTTCCGGTATGACCTAACCAAGAATATCGGGTTAGGGGGCTCCTTCGGTGGCACCGCCAAAACACTGCTTACTGTTGAAACCAGGTTTGCTTTTTGATATAGATCAAAGATACAGGTAAAACCCGCTCTTAGAGCGGGTTAGTTATCGGATTATTGTAAAGGGATGATACGAATGGTACTCAGTCAATATCTGGCTGAATTAAAAAATATCCGGATAGTGACGCCTGAAGAAGAGGCCGCACTGTGGCAGGGATATAAAGAGGATGGCGATCTTGCCTGTCGCCGCCGTCTAATTGAAAGTTATCAGCCATTAGTCTTTAAAACAGCAATGCGCTGGCGGCTGCCTGAGACTACTATGCTGGATATGATCCAGGAAGGCACTGTTGGACTGATTGAGGCTGTTGAAAACTATGATCACACCAGGGGAGTTGCCTTTAGCCTGTTTGCCGTGCACCGTATCCGGGGGCGGATTATTAACTACCTGAGCCGTGAAGACAATAACCTGGTACGGATTGACAGCCCGGTAACGGCAGACAGCAGTCAGGCGACAATTGCCGACTTACTCATTGACGCGCAGGCGGAAGTGGCCGCACAGGCTGAACATAACTATCTTGTTGATCAGCTTAGAACAGCCATGGATCGTTTGCCGGCTAAAGAACAACAAGTGTTAAACAGTGTGTACCTTAATGACTGCGAAGCCAAAGATAT
>JAQSXM010000413.1 GCA_029256645.1 Sporomusa sp.
GAAATTGAATATGCCTGGGTAGAGATAAATGATGAAATATACCTTCTGGCCAGTGAATTGGTTGAAAGTGTTGTCAAAGCCAATAACCTTGGCGAGTATACTATTATCTCAACAATGAAAGGCGCCGACATAGAAGGCATGGTATTTAGTCATCCGTTCTTTGACCGTGAATCTCCTGTCATCCTCGGCGAACATGTCACGCTGGAAGCAGGTACCGGTTGTGTTCATACTGCACCAGGTCATGGACAGGAAGACTTTGAAGTAGGAATAAAATACGGTCTTCCTATTATCAACCCGGTTGATCCGGCAGGTAAGTTTACCGCCGAAGCCGGTAAGTTCGAAGGAATGACAGTATCTGATGCCAATGTTCCGGTCATTAAAGAATTGGCTGCACTTGGGCTTCTGCTGGGTAAAAGCTCGATTAAACACCAATATGCTCACTGCTGGCGCTGCAAAAACCCTATTATTTACCGGGCAACAGAGCAATGGTTTGCTTCGGTCGACGGCTTTAGGAGTGAAGCACTTAATGCCATTGCCAATGACGTTAAGTGGATTCCAGCCTGGGGTGAAGACCGCATCCATAATATGGTGGCCGACCGTCAGGACTGGTGTATCTCGCGCCAGCGGGTGTGGGGCCTTCCTATCCCGATTTTCTACTGCACGAAGTGCAATGAGCATATAATTAATGACGAGACAATTGATGCCGTTAAAGAAGTTTTCCGGCACGAGGGCTCAGACGCCTGGTGGGCAAAAAAACCGGAAGAAATTTTACCTCAGGGCTTTATGTGCCCGCACTGCGGCCATAATGAGTTCCGCAAAGAAACTGACATTATGGATGTGTGGTTTGATAGTGGTTCCAGCCATGCCGCTGTGCTTGAACAACGCCAAGAACTACAATGGCCAGCCGACCTTTATCTTGAGGGCAGCGACCAACATCGCGGCTGGTTCCAGTCATCACTGTTAACCTCGGTGGCTACCCGGGGAACTGCGCCATATAAAGCGGTCCTGACCCATGGTTTTGTTGTTGACGGCGATGGCCGGAAAATGTCCAAGTCAATTGGCAACACAATTTATCCGCAAGAGGTCATCAAGCAATATGGCGCTGATATCCTCCGTCTGTGGGTAGCGTCGGCGGATTATAAGGCTGATATCCGTATTTCCAATGATATTTTAAAACAGTTAGCAGAAGTATATCGTAAAATCCGTAACACCTTCCGCTACATTTTAGGCAGCCTGCATGATTTCAACCCGGCTACTGATAAAGTTGCCTATGATCAGCTTCTTGAAATTGACCGGTGGGCACTTATGCGTTTAGAGCAGGTCCGGGCCAAGGTCACCCAAGCCTATGAAGATTATGAGTTTCATCTACTTTACCATACCGTCCATAACTTCTGCGCTGTAGACTTAAGTGCCTTCTACCTTGATATCCTTAAAGACCGTGTTTACACCGCGCTGCCGGGTTCAATTGATCGCCGTGCCGCTCAGACTGCTATGTACGAAATCCTCAATACCCTGGTCGCCGTTGTAGCACCGGTATTGACCTTTACTTCTGAAGAGGTATGGCAGTATATGCCTCAAGAGCAGGGTCGCCCTGAAAGCGTGCAATTAGCTAGCTGGCCGATCGCCCATCCTGAATACCTTGATACAGCACTGGAAGCTAAATGGGATAAAATCCTGGCAATGCGCGGCGAAATCACCAAAGCGCTTGAGACTGCCCGCCGCAACAAAGTTATTGGTCACTCCTTAGATGCAGCTGTTCATCTCTACGCTGCTGGTGACGAACTAACTGCACTTGCCGCTATTAAAGACGATTTAGCCACACTGCTCATTGTTTCTGAAGCAGCCTTATTAAACACATTTGAACAAGCTCCAGGTGAAGCCTATCGTGCCGCTGACATGCAACTGGCCGTTGCTGTGGCTCCGGCTCAAGGTGTCAAATGCGAACGTTGCTGGATTTATAGCTCAACAGTGAACCAGGATACAGAGCATCCATCGCTCTGCGACCGGTGCGCTACTGTCGTAAAAAATATGTAAGCATGTTAAACCGGGAGTTAAATCCCGGTTTATTTTTTTAAGTCGGGGAATAATAATGCAAGTGGGGGACTGTTTGTAATGGACAACAAAAATCGAGTAAATATTAGTAAAACTGACGATCAACAGCCTGAATTTGTAGCCAAACAGCTGGAACGCCTTGTCAATCGGCTGGAAGCTATGCGGTTTGCTGATTACATGGAGATGTTGGAACGTCCGGCCAGGTTGATTTTTACAAATTTTGTTGCCGGTATTGCCCGAGGTTTAGGCATTGCAATCGGAGCCAGCTTAGTATTTGCCTTGCTGCTCGCTTTTCTGAAACAGTTGATTATGCTCAACATACCAGGTATCGGTGGTTTTATTGCCGATATTGTCCGGTTTGTCGAGACAAAAAACGGTACATTCTAATTATGATCCAGGGAGGCTGACATGACAAAAGACATCTTTGACTGCATCCGTGAAAGCCATAGTGTCCGTAATTTTAAATCCATGCAAATTCCTGAGCCAACCTTAACAAGAATCTTAGAGGCAGGGAATATGGCTCCAAGTGCCGGTAATCTGCAACCTTGGTATTTTTATGTTGTGCAAGACCTGACAGTAAAAGAAAAACTGGCTGCCGTCGCCTTTGATCAAGAGCAAATCAGCGATGCCCCCACTATTGTTGTTATTTTGGCCGACCCGGCCCGTTCCAACGAGCATTACGGTGAACGTGGTGCCCAATTATATTGCCTCCAGGACACAGCAGCTGCAACACAGAATATTCTGCTAGCGGCTGAGGGATTGGGCATTGCCGCGTGCTGGGTCGGGGCTTTTGACGAAAAGAAGGTCTCTGAAATAGTAGAGGCTCCGCCACGTCTCAGGGCTGTTGCAATGATTTGCCTGGGCTATAGTGATGAGCAGCCTAAAGAATACAAAACGCGGTTGCGTTTAGCTGAAGTCGCTAAATTTATTCATTGAAAAGGGGGGCTTACACTTGCGCCCTGAGCAATTATCAGAATTTAAGTCACAGTTGAACGCAAAAAAGCGTGATTTAGTTCATACAATTTTGAAACTGGAAGATAGCGGTCTCAGGTCTGCTTTATCCAATACAACAGGTGAATTATCCACCTATGATAATCATCCGGCCGATTTAGGCAGCGAGACCTTTGAGCGAGGCAAAGACTTAGGCCTTCGGGACAATGAGCGGGTGCTGTTAAGCAGTGTTGAACGGGCATTGGACAAAATCCACCATGGTACGTATGGCCGTTGTGATCACTGTGGCGCGCAGATATCACC
>JAQSXM010000414.1 GCA_029256645.1 Sporomusa sp.
TTGCTTGCTATTACTGGTATTGATACTTTTGTTACTTGTGGGTGCTTGTGCGTGGACCGTTGTTGCAAGCGGCACTGCCATGACATATAGACCGAAAGATGTGCCTAATAATCCTAATAAAACATTACGAACCGTTTTTTTCATTCGTAATTCCTCTTTCTAGTTTGAACACAATAGTATTTGATCAGCAGTTATAATATAGCATGCAATACTTGAATTTAGCTAGTAAAAAAAGTATCCATTATTGTTAATATATAGCTCTCGGCATAGTTAGGGTGAGTATGACAGCGGTTAACCGTTTAGTCCATAGTGGCCACCTTCGAATAGATAATATTACAAATTTCATCATATTTTACCCTCTGTGTAAATAATGCCATTTAAATACTATAAAATACCATAATATTCCTGATAATAGTAAGAATTTTATAAAAAAATATCCTTGGATTATGGCCAGGGAGCGGAGAATCATTTCTAATTTCCTCCATTTATAGAACAAATATTCTGTGCCATGCTATAACCAAACATGTGTTAGATTGGGGATTAAAATGGCTAAATCAAAAGCAATTCTCAAATTTCTAAGCGAATCCCACACATATCCGCCGACAATCCGCGAAATCGGAAAGGCAGTTGGACTTAGCAGCAGTTCTACGGTACATGTTTATTTAAAGCGATTGGAGGAGCAGGGATTCATAGAGCGGCAACCAGGTTGCCCACACTGCATTTCGGTGGTGCATCACGAATAAACGAAAATAGCCCTTGGCACATGCGAGGGCACTGAAAAAGTACCTTCTTTTAAAATGTATGCGAAATATTAATGTTTTTGGTTGGAGTATGGTTTTATTTGAAGTATGAGAATTCCCAATGATTATTAGACTGTCTGTAGTGAGCAGACCGTTTTTTATATTACACCTAAAATGACAATTTATTACATAAGAATTATCATATAATTTAGTTAATAGTTCGTCTAAATTGTGAAGAGTAATATATTTTGCAGAATAAGGGGGAAGCGTGTAGTGCGGAGAAAAGTATTGGTCTTGCTGTCGATGTCCTTGGTCATTATTTCAACGATATTAGGAGGTTGTGCTGACGTGGAAAAGGTAGCAGTACCTGTTCGAAAATATCCCGAGAAGCCTATTACTGTAATCGTTCCATACAATGCCGGGGGAGGTCTGGATCTGACAGTTCGGTCATTAGAAAAGTTCGCTATCAAGCATTTAGGACAACCGTTAGTTATTGTTAATAAGCCCGGGAGCGCAGGCGCCATTGGCTGGAATGAGTTAGTGGCCGCGCCGACTGATGGCTACACCATTGGAGCAACTGCGAGTGAATTGCTATTATTATCGCTTTATGGCTCAGGCAAATACGATTATATAACCGCATTAAGCCCGATTGCGCAGGTAACAGCAGTACCGATGCTGCTGGCGGTACACGCCGATCAACCCTGGCAAACACTGAGCGACATGGTTGAGTATGCCAAAAAACACCCTGGGAAGCTAAAGTTTGGGAACAACGGCAGTGGATCATTTCCGCATGTACTGTGTGAGATGCTTAATCATGATGCCGGAATTGACATTGAGCAAGTTCCTTTCTCCGGTGCAAGTGAGACGATTCCCGCATTATTAGGAGGACATGTTCAGCTTGTTTTTGTTAGTCCAGTGCCCATCAAAGAGCATGTAAAAAATGGCAAGGTAAAAATCTTGGCCGTGACCGGTAAGCAGCGCATGGCTGATCCATTGTTTGCTCATGTACCAACTTTAAAAGAGCTAGGCATTGACATCACTATAGACAATTGGCATGGAATCGCAGTTCCAAAAGAAACACCGGTTGAGGTTAAAAATAAGCTGGCAGAAGGGTTAAAGGCTATTATAAATGACCCTGAATTTAAGGAGAATATGGAAAAGGTCGGAAATCAGGTCGAATATCTAGGACCCCAAGAGTCAGAAGATAAATGGTTTGCTGACAGCCAGCGGCTCAAAAAAACCTTAGAAGAGTCCAAAATTATAGAGCAGTTCAAAGCTCAGAAGAAATAAAACTTTATTAGCTAGAGGGATTTTTCATTTTAGATTCAGTTGCGTTGCTGCCTGTCCTCCTGGGTGGGCGGCTTTTTTGTTTTAGCCCCGGACTTCGGTCTGGGACTTTTTTATATTCAAGTACTATCCATTTTTACTGTTTTATGTACGGATAAAGAATGAGAGATAACCACTGCGAGGGAAATCGTTTGGGATTTCTTACTTGTAACCGTCAACACGTATTAACATAATATGACAATGTGTATCGGCAAATTTAAATTTTTCAGATGGAATAAACTCCTTGAGATCAGAACATATGTTATTAAAATCCGCATACAGGGCAAACATAATTAATAAGAGGCTCTTGGATATGTGGATTTAAATAAAAATTTTGGAGGTATGTAAAATGGCAACAGTAGGTCAATCACTAACTGCACCAGAATCAGGTTGGCAACGATATAATGATAGAGGGTACTTGGACGCTTACGGCAGCATACTCAGAAACATGGCAAAGTAGTATTACCTTCTCAAGCGCTGCAGGATCTAAGATTAAATTCAATTTTACTGGAACAGAATTGCGCATTATAGGCTATAATGCTGCTAATCGTTCTACGTCGATTGATGTTTATGTCGACGAGGTGCTAGTTAGAAACTTCAGTGCAGATGGTTCACAAATTATTGCGCAGGTGCTAAATGCTGATATATCTGGATTAGCAGATAGTGAGCATTCTGTAGTAATTATCAATAATGCAACAGGTGGCACTGGTGGCATATTCTTTCTTGATGCTGTTGATATTGATGTGTCGGGAACACTGAAACCGTACAATGCAGATATTGTGCCAATATTTCCAGCGCCGAGAAACCTAATCACAACTTCCGGCGATTCTCGGGTAACTATCAATTGGAGTGCTGTCACCGGCGAAACCGGCTACAATGTAAAAAGAGCCACCACGGCGGGCGGCCCATATACAACGATAGCCAGTAATGTGCCTGCCACCAGCTATGTGGATGACGATTTAGTCAATGGCACTACCTATTATTATGTAGTAACTGCCATAACCGCTGACGAAGAAAGCTCTGAATCAAACGAAGCTTCGGCTACGCCGGAGGCAGCACCGGTTGAAGAAGGACAGGTCATACTACGAATCACCATGAACGATTCCAGCGAACGGGAGTATAAAGTCTCTAAGGTTGTTGCAAATGACTTTGTAGCTTGGTGCAATTGAACTATTGGAACCGGCAACTCATGCTATGTATTTGATAAAGGTATTCAAAATAGCAAAGAGTATC
>JAQSXM010000415.1 GCA_029256645.1 Sporomusa sp.
TACAGTTTTACCGTGATGCTGATTTACCGTTTTTTGAACTAAAACTGTGTGCTGCCTGTCAGCTTTCCTATAAAAAGCATGCTCATGAGGAGTTTTCACTTGGTATCGTGGATTATGGCACAAGCGCTTTCTGGTATGATGGAAAAATCATTGAGGTTTCTCCTAAATCAATGGTGCTGATTCCGCCCGGTGTGGTGCATTCCTGTAACCCTCAGGCAGAAAGCCAGTGGCGTTATAAAATGCTTTTTCTTGATGCTGGCTGGAGCAGGAAATTCTTTGAGAATAAGGGACTGAGTCTGGCTGATGGCCCTGTCGTAACAGATATGTCAGAGGCTCAGGCCTTTATTGTTATGGGTAATGCGATTAAAAGCCTGACAGGCCCTGCCAGTCTTTTAGAAAAAGAGGCGAATATTATGGCTCTGTTAGAGCAGGTAGTTAAAGATATGAGCCAGCTTTCTCCCGGTACGCAGCCTAAAGAATTATTCAAGTTAACTGCCATCAAAGACTACCTGCAAGAGAATTTTTTGAAAAAGGTTACCTTGGCAGAATTAGAGCAAGTCTCCGGATTAAATAAGTTTACGCTTATTCGCTCTTTTAAAGAAGAATTTACGATACCGCCACACACCTATCAAACGCTGCTGCGAATCAATTATGCCAAAAGACAGCTGCGTCAGAACAAGCATATTATTGAGGTAGCCTATGAAAGCGGCTTCTATGATCAAAGTCATTTTATTAAAGTATTCAAAGGTCATACCGGCGTGACTCCGGAGCAATATCAGAAGCTGAGGTAAGCGGCCAATCAATTTTTTACAATACGCCTGCTTGTTTTTTCGATATGATAGTAAAAAAAACAGGAGGGTATTATGGACACAAATAGGATAGGAACACAACAAGGTATCAAGACCCGGGACCGCAAGTATTTAATAGCAAACCTAATGATGCTTGTGACAGTTGTCCTGTGGGGCATTTCTTTTATAAGCATAAAAATCGCTGTTGCCGAAGTGCCGCCGGTTACGCTGGCGCTCATCCGGTTTATCATTGCCTCTGTGCTGCTCTGGGGTCTGCTCAGAAAGATTGAACCTGCTGCAAAAATAGCGAAGGCTGATATTCCCCGCATGACAGTGGCAGGCTGTTTAGGGATTACCCTGTACTTTTATTTTGAGAATATAGGGGTACAGCTAACCACGGTTGTCAATGCCTCGCTGATTGTGACAATCATCCCGATTATTGCAATAAGCCTGGATGTGCTGTTTTTTCATGCCCCGCTATCACCTTTGAAAATAGCCGGCATGCTTATTGCTGCTATTGGGATGTACCTGTCAGTTGCAGCCAATGGTGCGCTTGATTTCAGCTCAGTGCACTTTGTGGGTAATCTTTTTATCATAGGGTCAATGCTCGCCTGGACCGTCTATACCCTTGTGAATAAATCACTGCAAAATAAGTACTCAGGCCTCTGTATGACTACCTATCAAACCGTGATAGGTACATTTTTCTTGCTGCCGTTGTCATTGCCAGAATGGGCTGAGTGGCGCATGTTCTCGTTAACAGCCTTCTGGCATATCTTATTTCTGGCCGTGTGCTGTTCTGTGATTTGTTATTTGCTATACATGTATGCGCTTAAATACCTGGATGTTGCCATTACGACATTATATCTTAACCTGGTTCCTGTTGTTGGCGTGCTGGGCGGCTATTATATCCTAGGCGAAAGTGTGCTGCCGGTCCAGCTTGGCGGCGGGCTATTAACACTTGTGGCAATTTTAATCATGAATTTTGACAGGACAGGTAAAAATACCACTGCACCGGGGTCAAGGGTGTCGCTAGATAATCCATAACTACCGGATAAAATAATACTTATTGACGAACAACAGTTGCTATTTCCTGGGAAATAGTCGAAATCCTGCATCATATAGCGAAGGAAAAGAATATCCCGGTATATTGCTGCCTAAGCAGTGCCGGATCATGTCGCTATAGCTGGTTAACCGGTTTACCTATTGATCTGCAGGAATAATGAGTTTATCACCGAATATTTTCCTTTTGGGGATTCAACTGTTTATAGTTAGTGCCAGCTATTGCAATTTACGAAGGGAGAAAGCGATGAGACCAATTCCGCGGGTGGCCGCTGTGCATGATATTTCCTGTTTTGGCCGTTGTTCTTTAACTGTAATTATCCCCATTCTATCAAGCATGGGAATTCAGGTATGCCCTTTGCCTACTGCCATATTTAGCACACATCTGGGCGGTTTTAAGGATATCGCTTTTTGTGACTTTACTGACCGCATGCCTGCGTTTTATCGCCATTGGAAGCAGGAAGGGATTACCTTTGATTGTATTTACAGTGGTTTCCTGGCGTCTGAACAACAAATTGATACAGTAACTCATTTTATTGACGAGTTTTCGGGCAACCAGCCGCTTGTACTGGTTGATCCGGTGATGGGCGATGAAGGCAGATTGTATTCGGTCTATACGCCAACAATGCAGGAACACATGAAGCGGCTTGTTAGCAAGGCTGACATTATAACCCCTAATTTTACTGAGGCCTGTTTCCTATTAGGGGAACGGTATGAGGAACAGGTGGTTGAACCGGAGCGGTTGAAGCAGTGGTTGATCCGGCTGGCTGACTTCGGGCCATCAATTGTGATCGTGACCGGAATTCCTCTAATCAATCAGCAAATCATGAATATTGGTTATGAGCGGGAGAGTGGTAGTTTCCGGGAGGTGGTTTGTGAGCATATTCCGGCACGCTATCCCGGAACAGGCGATATTTTTGCCAGTGTGGTAGCCGGAGCATTACTCTATAAGCTCAGTTTGCCGGTTGCTATGAAATTGGCCGCTGATTTCGTGGCAACGGCGATTAAAGCGACTTTTGTGGCCGGTACGCCTGCCCGGGAAGGCGTACTGCTGGAAAGCGCGCTGCCCCGGCTGGGCGAGGAGTGGGCTAAATGCCGCAAGGTATTATGAATGAAGGGGGAGTCGGATAATGACCGGAAAACGTCGATTATCGGTAAGAGATATTGTCTTTATCGGGGTATTGGCTGCCATGTGCGCCATTGCAACCTCCTTTAAAATTCCGTTTGGTGTTGGGGCTATGGTTCATCTTGGCACAGCTTTTCTCTTTACGGTCGGTATTTGCTTTGGCGGTATCTATGCCGGGTTAGCCGGTGCCATTGGGTCGGCTTTTTATGATCTTATTATGGGTTTTTCACCGTATACCCTGTGGTCATTTGTCATTAAAGGAGTAGCCGGGCTCATTGCCGGGACAGTCGCCAAGGGCCTATGGCCTGCACGTATATCA
>JAQSXM010000416.1 GCA_029256645.1 Sporomusa sp.
ATAATAGCGTTCTTGACCAACATTGTGGAATTCCAATAAAGAGGTAGCGACATGTATTTCATTTACAACATACTGGCGGTACTATTGGTAATCCTGGCATTACCGGTGTTTGCCGTAAGGACAATTCATGAGAAGGGCTTTGCCGAACGCCTCAAGCAAAGCCTCGGCTGGTTGCCTGAAGCGACAATGCTGCAACTGGCCGGTAAGGATGTCATTTGGCTGCATGCGGCCTCAGTAGGCGAGATTGTGGCTGCCAGTCCGATTGTTAAGGAGATTCGCCATGAGCTGCCGGGGATACCAATCCTGGTATCGGTAGTTACGGCGGCTGGCCATGCTATGGCTAAACGGATCATCCCTGAGGCTGACGGCATCATTTTTTTCCCTCTGGATCTGCCCTTTCTTAGCCGTTCGGTGATAACCAAGATCCGTCCCCGGGTATTTTTACTTGTTGAAACCGAGTTATGGCCTAACTTCCTGAAAGCAGCCAGGAATTTGAACATCCCTGTCATGATGGTTAATGGCCGCATTAGCGAAAAAAGCCTGGGGCGTTACTGCTATTTCCGCAGCGTCCTAAAAGACATGCTTAATACGATTGTGAAATTTTGTATGCAATCTACCATTGATGCCCAGTATATTACCCGGCTTGGTGCTGATGTTGAGCGGGTAGTAGTAACAGGCAATACTAAATTTGATCAGTGTTACACCAAACTGGATGCCGCAGAAAAAGCCGCATTATATCAGGCAGTGGGTTTAAGAAAACCAGGGTCAGTCATTGTGGCCGGCAGCACCCACAAAGGGGAAGAAGAGCTGTTGTTTGCTGCTTTTAATCAGATTGTTGCCGAATTTCCGGATACGCAGTTTATCGTTGCCCCCCGTGATATTTTACGGGCAGGTGAAATCGCTGAGCTTGCGGCCAGATATAAGTTTACATCTGTCCGGCGGACAAAGCTGGCAGAAGGCGAAAGTTTAGATGTAACAAATACAAATATGATTATTATCGACACCATTGGTGAATTGGGGAAGATCTACGGTGTCGCCGATATAGTTTACATTGGTGGCAGCCTTGTTCCCCGCGGCGGGCATAATATTCTTGAGCCGGCTGCCCACGGCAAGCCGATCTTGATCGGACCGCAGATGTTCAATTTTAAAGATACCTATGCCCTGCTGTCTGAACGGGGTGCGTGCATTACCGTCAAAGACAGCGCCAGTGTGGCCGGGACAATACTTGGTCTGTTAAAAAATCCGGCAGAGGCCCGGAGAATGGGCAACGAGGCACTGGCAATTATCAAGGAAAACCAGGGGGCTTCCCGTAAAAGCGCAGTATATTTGAGAGAAGTCTTACAAACCTATGGTTTATTAAAAACCAACTAACAACAGGCGAAAAGGCGGAACACTATATGATGCATCAGCGTGAAGCGCTACAAGTATATCTATATAAACTAGTGCACGGCGAAAAACACGGAATTTTGGCAGCCGTGCTTCTTGGCGTGCTCCGCGCCATGTCGCTCATTTATGGCCTTGGAGTCTCAATTAAACTAGGCATGTACCAGGCAGGCATCTTAACCTGCAACAAACTGCCTTGCAAGGTAATCAGCCTGGGCAATATTACGGTAGGCGGCACCGGTAAGACCCCGACAGCGCAACGCCTGGCGGCAATCATCCAGGACATGGGCTATAAGGTTGCTATCCTCAACCGGGGTTACCGCTCAGGCTGGAAAGGCGAGGTTGGGGTAGTATCTGACGGCAGTAAAATCTATATGACTGTGACCGAGGCCGGTGATGAAGCCTATCTGCTGGCCAAAAGCCTGCCGGGGGTGCCGGTAATTATCGGACGCAACCGGTATGTTACCGGCAGCTATGCGGTCAATAACCTGAATGCTGAGGTAATTATCATGGATGATGCCTATCAGCACTGGCAGCTGCAGCGTGATCTGGATATTGTGCTGATCGACAGCCTGAATGTATTTGGCAACAACTTTTTGCTGCCGCGCGGCACATTGCGTGAACCGCTCAAAAACCTGGACAGGGCCCATGCATTTCTCTTAACCAAGGTTGATCAGGCGGCAAACAACGCCAGGGAGACCATCAAAGAAGCGTTAGCCCGCTACAATGATCAGGGACTGGTTGTGGAAAGTACCCATACACCACAGTGTTTTATTGAAATTGAAGAATGGTATAAGGGTGTCAGACCGGAAACAGTGCCGCTGGAAAACATAAAAGGCCACTCTGTTTTGCCATTCTCAGCCATCGGTAATCCGTCTTCCTTTGAAAAGACAATTACCGACTTAGGCGGGAATATTGTTGGTGCTGTGCAATTCCCCGACCATCACGACTACACCATGGCGGAGATGCAGTCAATTATGCAGAAAGCCGTTGATAACAGTGCTAAGGCCCTGATTACTACTGATAAAGATGCCGTCAAAATTCCTTCAGAGTTTATCCATTCTGAGCGGCCGCTGCCGGTATATGTGTTGTCAATCGAGGTCAGATTTCATGATGGCTATGCCGAACTCATGGAACTGATAAAAAAGGTGACCAAACTTGGTTCCTAATTGGGGGTATTTTCAATGAAATTTCTCTGTGTAATCCCGGCCCGCTACTCGTCAACGCGGCTGCCGGGCAAACCATTGGCAATGATTGCCGGTAAACCCATGATCCAGCATGTATACGAACGGGCTAAACAGGCGAAACGGCCGGAGACAGTGCTGGTCGCGACCGACCATGAACTGGTCTATACCGCGGTACAAGAGTTCGGCGGCGAGGGTGTAATGACTTCGGCTGATCACCCGACCGGGACTGACCGCCTGGCTGAAGTTGCCGCTAAGTATCCTGACATTGATGTAATCATCAATGTCCAGGGCGATGAACCACTCATCGAGCCGGAAGTTATTGACCTCTTAGCCAGTGCATTTGATAATAGCCCGGAGCTTAACATGGCAACCCTTATGACCGAGATGGCCAAAGACGAATATAACCTGCCCAGCGCGGTCAAGGTTGTCGTAAGTCTGGATGGCTATGCGCTCTATTTCTCTCGGTCCCTGATACCCTTTCCCCGGAATAACAAACTACCTGGCGGCCCGTTGCCAGTCTATAAACATATCGGTATTTACGCCTACCGGCGTGATTTTCTCCTCAACTATGCTGCCTTGCAGCCGACACCACTCGAACTAACCGAGTCACTGGAACAGCTGAGAGCGCTTGAGCATGGCTTCAAGATTAAAGTACTTAAGACTGATTTTAAATCAATTGGTGTTGATACCCCGGAAGAACTGGAGAAGGTCAATGCCTAT
>JAQSXM010000031.1 GCA_029256645.1 Sporomusa sp.
GCCCTGCTCCTCATAGAATTTAAGGATTGTCAAGGTCAGTTAAGGTCAAAAAGTCAGAAATAGTTAGACTGCCTGCGTCCGGGCTTTACCAGTTAATTAAATTGCCTTAGATTGCCAGAAATCAGCTAAAATCAACCATTTGCGTCCTCCAAATAACAATGATTATCTGCTAATATGTAATTGTAAGGATTTACTTATGTTATTATCGCGATTAGCTTAGTATATCAAAAATCAGGAGGCGTATTATTATGGCAAAAATAGTTGGTATTGATTTAGGTACGACAAATTCGGTCATTGCAGTACTGGAAGGCGGCCGCCCGACAGTCATCGCCAATGCCGAGGGCAGCCGGACCACACCTTCGGTCGTATCATTCCGGGATAGCGAGCGTTTAGTCGGTCAATTGGCCAAACGCCAGGCAGTGCTCAATCCTGCCAAAACCTTTGCTTCAGTCAAACGGTTCATCGGCCGCCGCAATGATGAAATATCAGCTGAGGCCAAAATGGTTCCTTATAAGATTAGCACAGATTCCAATAAGGCCATTAAGTTTATTGTAGATGATGCAACCTATGCACCAGAGGAAATTTCGGCCCTGGTCCTGCGTAAACTAGTGGAAGACGCAGGGAAATACCTGGGTGAAAAGATTACAGAGGCTGTCATTACCGTTCCGGCCTATTTTAATGACGCCCAGCGTCAGGCGACCAAAGATGCCGGCCGGGTTGCCGGTCTGAATGTACTCAGAATCATTAACGAACCAACAGCAGCAGCCCTGGCTTACGGGCTTGATAAAAAGAAAAATGAAACCATTCTGGTATTTGACCTGGGTGGCGGCACCTTTGACGTCTCCATCCTGGAGGTGGGCGATGGCGTCTTTGAGGTTAAGTCAACCAATGGGGACACCCATCTCGGCGGTGACGATTTTGACAAGGTACTTGTCGACTGGCTGGCTGCTGAATTCAAAAAAGATTACGGCATTGACCTGCTGGCTGACAAGCAAGCGCTACAGCGGTTGACTGAGGCTGCAGAAAAAGCCAAAATTGAATTATCCTCAGTGTCAGAAGCTGTCATTAACCTGCCTTTCATCACTGCTGATGCCAATGGCCCCAAGCACCTTGATACCAAACTAAGCCGGGCTAAATTCGACGAACTGACCCGCCCACTGGTAGAACGCTGCCGCATCCCGGTAGAAAAAGCACTGGCTGATGCCAAACTGACTGCCGCTGCTGTGGATGAAGTGATTCTGGTAGGTGGCTCGACCCGGATTCCGGCTGTTCAAAATCTGGTCAGAACAATTATCGGCAAAGCCCCTAATCAGAGTGTCAACCCAGATGAGGTCGTAGCCATCGGCGCCGCTATCCAAGCAGGCATCTTAAGCGGTGAACTGAAAGACGTAGTACTGCTTGATGTAACGCCGCTGTCGCTGGGTGTCGAAACCATGGGTGGCATCATGACGAAGATTATTGACCGCAACACCACGATTCCTACCCGTCACAGTCAGGTCTTCAGCACTGCTGACGACAACCAGCCGGAAGTGGAGATTCACGTCCTGCAGGGTGAGCGCGAAATGGCGTCAGGCAACAGGACCCTGGGCCGATTTAAACTTGGCGGCTTACCACCTGCCCCCAGAGGCCTGCCGCAGATTGAGGTTACCTTTGATATCGACGCCAACGGTATTTTGACGGTAAGTGCCAAAGATCAGGCCAGCAGCAAAGAGCAATCTGTCACCATCACCGGCTCCAGTAATCTTGACAAAGCAGCCATTGAGCAAATGGTAGAGGATGCCAAACAGTATGCTGCCGAAGACAAGGAACGCCGCCGTCAGGTAGAGCTGAAGAATGATCTGGACAGCCTCAGCTATCAGGCCAAAACCTTCCTGGAGACTAATAATGCCGGCCTGCCTGCCCATCTAAGCGGCCGTCTCAGCGACGCTGTCGCTCAGGCCAAAGCTGCGGTTGAGCAAAATGCCGCGATCGATAAACTGCAGCAAGCAAAAGCTGAACTGGAACAGGCCTATACCCAGGCCAGTCAATATCAGTCTGACCCGGCAGCCGCAAAATCCCCGCCAGCCGGTGATGATACTATTATTGACGCTGAATATGAGTAAACTAAAATAGCTTAAGTAAAGGAGGCGATGCTGATGAAATATATTGACTACTATGAGGTGCTTGGCCTCCCCCGGACAGCATCTGAAAAAGAAATTAAGCAGGCTTACCGCCAGTTGGCCCGTCAGCATCATCCCGACCTGCATCAGGGGGATGCCAAGCAGGCCGCTGAAGAAAAATTCAAGGCCGTTAATGAGGCCTATGAAGTACTGGGTGACCCTGATAAACGGGTCAAATATGATCAACTAGGCCGTAATTGGCAGGCTGGTCAGGACTTTGAACCGGCAGGCAACGGCTTTTCCTACAGCGTCCACAACGCCGACGATTTTGATTTAGGTGGCTTTGGGTTCAGCGATTTTTTCGCCAACATGTTTGGCCAGGATTTTGCCCAACGGCGGCAGACAGGCCGGCCAGCCAGCTTCAAAGGTGAGGATATCGATGCCGAAATCAGCCTGTCTATTGAGGAACTACTGAACGGTGTGGAAAAAGACCTGCACTTAACCACCCCTAATGCCTGCACGGCCTGCGCCGGACAGCGTTTCACCAGACAGGGCGTCTGCCCGGTTTGTGGCGGACTGGGGACAACTGAGGAGACAAAAACCGTTAAGGTGAAAATCCCCGCCGGCCTATACCCCGGTGCCAGCCTGCGCCTTAAAGGCCTGGGCGGCCAGGGCCACGGCGGCGCAAACGGTGATCTCTACCTCCACATCAAAGCCGCTCCGCACCCTTCCTGGCAGCTTGCCAACAAGGCCGACCTGACTATGGAGCTGACCCTGCTGCCTGAGCAGGCTGCTCTGGGGGCTAAAATACCGGTATCAACCCCGCACGGTCAGCTGCAGGTAAAGGTTCAGCCAGGCATCCATTCCGGTCAGCAGCTGCGGCTCAAAGGTAAAGGCCTGCCCCAGGGTCCTGACCGCTATGGCGACCTTTTCCTCAAAATCCGCATTGATATTCCGGCCAGACTGACTGAGGAAGAACTGGAATTATACCGCCAGATCCAAAAGCTGAAGGCCCCTGTCAATTAAATAACTACAAAGGCTCAACAGGCAGTATTACGCTGCTTGTTGAGCCTCTTGTCTTCATAGAACACTTCCCTCAATTCACCAATCCCCGCTTTGCTTTGCCCTCATTCTCCGTGGCAGTGATTGATACACCAAATCATAAGAATGATCTATTAAACCCTGGATTTCTTTTTCCGGTATGCTTCCATCAAGCAGCAAAGTGTTCCAGTGGCGCTTATTCAAATGGTAGCCGGGGGTTATCCCCGGATATTGCTGCCTTAGAATCTCTGAATAATCAGGATCACATTTTAGTGCCAGATTATCCTGATCATGCCTGCGTGACAATAAGGCAAACATCTTGCCTGCGACCTTAATCACAATGATATCAGGGCCAAAAGGATAATCCTCAATGGCACCAGGCTTGGCTAAGCAATAAGCTAATAGTTTTTTCGATTCCAAGCAGATTCTCCTCTCCAACCTGTCCCCGCGACCCTCATCAGCTCTATACAATACTTGTGTAAAATATTCTCTAAGGCAAATAAAAATCCTTTATTCGCTAATTATATAAGATCAAAGGCGATATTAAAAGCGAATCCTAAAGGCCCAACAGGCAGTATTTCACTGCTTGTTGGGCCTCTCAGTATAAAACTGTGATGAATTCTAAACGAAGCCGTTCCCTTTTATCAACATAGGATCATCCCTGATGATTATGTAGTTCTCTATGCTTGGGACAATCAACCTGCGCCCATGCCCCTGACTGACTGGTAGCCCCGGCGCAGGGCCTCTTGATTGGCCGCGACCAGGTTTGGTTTGGAGGCGAACTTTTTCGCAAAAGCGGCAACGACCGATTCCTCCGTCACCACGTCTGCGGCGGCCAGCAACGCCCCTAGAGCCACCATATTGATCATTTTCACGCTCCCCAGCTCATTGGCAATGTCATTAATCGGTACACAATAGGCCTTGATATCCTTGCGCGTCACCGCCTTGTCAATCAGTGAACTGTTGACAATCAGCGCCCCGTCCGTTTTCACGGCGGCTTCGAACCTGTCTAGTGACGGCAAATTCATCACCACCGCCGCTGTGGCTTCGCTGATAACCGGCGAACCAATCGGCTCATCGGCGATGATAACCGAGCAGTTGGCAGTCCCGCCCCGCATTTCCGGGCCATATGACGGCATCCAGGTAACCTTTTTATTCTCCAGCATGCCGGCATAGGTCAGAAGCTGCCCCATGACCATAACGCCTTGGCCGCCGAAACCGGACATAATAATCTCGTGTCTCATTTCACCTCACCTCCTGCCGCATTTTTATAAATCCCCAGGGGGAATTGCGGCAGCATATTCTCAGTGAGCCACTTTCTGGCTTCCAGCGGTGATTTGCCCCAGTTGGTCGGACAAGTGGACAGTACCTCAACCATCGCAAAGCCTTCCCCGCGGAGTTGCACCTCGAAAGCCGCTTTTATAGCTGCTTTCGCCCTGATTATATTGCCAGAATCATTAACAGAAACACGGGCGATATACTTGGCCCCGTCAAGGATAGCCAGCATCTCGGACAAGCGCACCGGTGAACCGGCCGAGGCAAGCTGGCGTCCATAAGGGGATGTTGCTGTTACCTGGCCAACCAGTGTTGTCGGTGCCATTTGGCCGCCGGTCATGCCATAAATGGCATTATTGACAAATACAATCGTGATCTGTTCGCCCCGCGCCGCGGCATGTACCGTCTCGGCTATACCGATTGCTGCGATATCGCCGTCCCCCTGGTAGGTGAACACCACTTTGTCCGGGTGCACCCGCTTGATCCCGGTCGCAACAGCAGGAGCCCGGCCATGCGCGGCGTTGATGGCATCAATGTTAAAATATTGATCTGCCAGCACCGAACAGCCGACAGGGACGACACCAATTGTCTTTTTCCGGATACCCAGTTCATCAATAACCTCGGCCACCAGGCGGTGAATGATCCCATGCTGACAGCCCGGACAGTAATGGGTTTCCACATCAGCCAGCGCCTCTGGCCGCGTAAACACTTTTTCCTCCATGCTATTTGTCCCCCCTGGTTGCCAATATGCTGGCAATCTGCTCGTAAATATCCCGGGGCTTTGGCAGCATGCCGCCGGTGCGGCCATGGAAGTAGACCGGTTTGGTGCATTTGATGGCAAGATTGACATCCTCTACCATCTGGCCGGCACTTAGTTCCAGCGTCAAAACCGCAGTGGCCTGACTTACCGCATTCGCTAAGGCCTGCCTGGGAAACGGCCACAGGGTGATGGGACGGAACAAGCCCACTTTCAAGCCGGCTGCGCGCGCCATTTCCAGTGCCGAATAGGCGATGCGTGACGTTATGCCATAGGCGACAAGCACTAGGTCTGCATCCTCGGTGCGGCTCTGCTCCCAGCGCACCTCGCGCTCCTGCAGCACAGCATATTTTTTCTGCAGGTTTATGTTTACTTGCTCCAGCCCTTCCGGGTTCAGGACAACCGTATTAATCTTGTTAGGGGCAGCCCGCTCCCCTATACCGGTAATCGTCCAGGGTTTTTCCACCTCAATGATTAAGCTGTTTTGAAAGCTGACAGGCTCCATCATCTGCCCGAGAGCGCCGTCGGCCAGTATCATCACCGGATTACGGTACTGATCGGCCAGATTAAAGGCCAGTACGGTGAGGTCGGCCATTTCCTGCACACTGTTGGGCGCAACTACGATACTGTGATAATCGCCATGACCGCCGCCTTTTGTCGCCTGGAAGTAGTCGGCCTGCCCCGGCTGGATGCCGCCGAGGCCGGGTCCGCCTCTCATAATGTTAACAATCACACAGGGCAATTGGGCGGCGGCGATATAGGAGATACCCTCCTGTTTCAAACTAATGCCAGGGCTTGACGAAGAGGTCATGACTCTGGCCCCGGCGCTGGCCGCACCATACGTCATGTTAATGGCAGCCACTTCGCTCTCTGCTTGCAGGAATGTCCCGCCAACCTGAGGCAGGCGCTTAGCCATGTATTCAATCAACTCAGACTGTGGTGTGATGGGATAGCCAAAATAGTACCGGCAGCCAGCGGCAACAGCAGCCTCGCCGAGGGCCTCATTGCCTTTCATCAATAGGTTTTCTGACACTTCTTCACTCCCAATCCTTATTTATAGACGGTAATAACCACATCGGGGCAGGTCCTGGCGCACAGCGTACAGCCGCTGCATTGCTCTTCATCAGAGCACAAGGCCGGACGGTAGCCTTTGCCGTTAAAGGTATCAGCCATAACAATAATCTGCTTGGGACACGTTTCACGACACAGCTCGCACCCCTTGCATCTTTCTGCACGAAAAACCGGTCTGGGCATACTAATTCCCCCTCAAGTGATATCAACCGCGCATAAGCTGCAGTTTATTCATCCTGCGAAACGTCAGCAGGTTGTGAGTTTAGGGTACTATGCTTGCGGCTATAGGTGAAATACACGATCATGCCGATGACATACCAGATCCCGAAGAAGGTCAGTGTTTCCACCGGCAGATTGGCGATCAGGTAGCCGCACAAGAGCACGGCCAGCGGCACAACCACCTGGACGGCAGGGCAGCGAAACGGCCTGGGCACGTCAGGCTGGGTCCGGCGAAGCACCCACACGCCTATCGAGACGAGAATAAAAGCAAAGAGGGTTCCCATGTTGCACAGTTCGGCAATGATGTTGATCGGTAATAAGCCGCTCAGCACAGATACTACACCACCGGCAATCATTGTAATGATATGCGGGGTACCGTATTTGGGGTGGATCTTTACCAGGCTTTGTGGAATCATCCCGTCACGGGCCATCGCCAGAAACACCCGGGTCTGACCATACATAAAGACTAAAAGTACGGTGGTAATGCCGCAAATGGCACCTAGCGCCACCAGAGCGCTGCCAAAATTCATGCCAATGGCGCGAAGTGCATAGGCAACCGGCTCGCTGTTGTTCAGGGTTGAGTAAGGCACAACACCTGTCAGCACAGCGGCGACGGCAATATAAAGAACGGTACAGATAACCAGCGACCCAACAATCCCGATGGGAATATCCCGGTTGGGATTTTTACATTCTTCCGCAGCAGTGGACACCGTGTCAAACCCGATATAGGCAAAAAATACGATCGCGGCGCCGGTAGCCACACCACCCCAGCCATAAGGGAGGAACGGCTGCCAGTTCAACGGATCGATATGAGGAGTGGCAACAAACAGGAAAAAAGCGATACATGCCAGTTTAATAAATACCAGGATTCTGTTCAGAGCAGCACTTTCTCTGGTGCCAAGCATCAATAAATAGGTAAGGATAAGGGTGATTAAAATCGCAGGAACATTCAGGATACCGCCATCAGCAGGGACAGCCGTCCACGCCGTAGGCAAGGCAATGCCGGCCGATTTGAGTAACCCGACCATATAGCCTGACCAGCCGGCCGCTACCGCCGCTGACCCGATCGTGTATTCACAAATCAGCGCCCAGCCTACCGCAAAAGCGACGATTTCGCCCATTGAGACATAAGCAAAGGTGTAGGCACTGCCAGTTACCGGCACCATGGATGCCAGCTCGGAATAGGCTAAGGCAGCAAACGCGCAGGCAAGGCCTGATAAAACAAAGGACAGCATAATAGCCGGCCCTGCATATTTGGCAGCAGCAACACCGGTAAGTACAAAAATTCCGGTGCCGATGATGCACCCGATGCCTAATAAAACCAGGTCTGTCGCGCCCAGAGTCTTCCTCAGGCCATTTCTTTCACTACCCCGGATCAGTTCCGCAATATTTTTCTTACGAAACAAGCTCATTTTTTTACCTCCCTCTACATCAGAAAATTCAGATAAATTTTCCTTTTTTTTACCCTTTACCTACACAACAATCCCCTCCCCACCAGGTATCGACAACACACTTCGGCACTCTTAGCAACGACCCGGTGCGGGAGGGGCAGTAGAAATTACGGTAATAGCGTTTTTTTCACCTTGCCAATCAGGGCAATCCGCGTTTCGGCCAGAATATCGGCGGCTTTGTAGGTCGGAATCTGCTCCTGTTTGGAGATGGCGATGACCTGCTCGATAGTATTGTATATGCCGTCTACTTTTTTCAGGGCCCGGTCACGGTTGTAGCCGCCTTGCTGCAGCTCATCGGCCACATTAATAACACCGCCGGCATTAATAATGAAATCAGGGGCATAGAGAATGCCTTTGTCCTGCAGAATATCGCCATGCCGTGTTTCTTTCAATTGATTATTGGCAGCACCGGCGATAATGCGGCACTTTAACCGGCGCAGTGTTTCATCATTAATTATGGCGCCCAGGGCACAGGGGGCAAAGATATCGCAATCAACCCCGTAGATTTCATTAGGAGCAACGGCTTTGGCACCAAATTCAGCGACAATGCGGCTGGTATTCTCCGCGCTGATGTCTGTCACAACAAGGTTAACCCCTTCTTCGTGGAGATGCTGACACAGGGTATAGCCCACATGACCCAGCCCTTGCACAGCCACAGTTTTCCCCTGAAGCGAGCCGGTTCCCCAAACCTCCGCAGCACAAGCCTTCATGCCTTTCCAGGTACCATAGGCAGTGACCGGCGAGGGATCGGCCACACCACGGCCAACCACATGGGAGGTTTCCAGGTGGATATAGTCCATATCTTCTACGGCGGTACCAACATCCTCCGAGGTAATGTACCGTCCATTCAGGCTCTGCACGAAACGGCCGAATGCCCGGAAAAGTGCTTCACTTTTATCAGTCTTAGAGTTGCCGATGATAACAGCTTTGCCACCGCCTATATTAAGCCCGGCGGCTGCGTTTTTATAGCTCATCCCCCTGGCCAGACGCACTACGTCTGTAATTGCATCTTCTTCGCACTCGTACTGCCACATACGGGTACCGCCCAGTGCCGGACCAAGAGTGGTGTCATGAATACAGATAATGGCTTTCAGACCGGAGGCCGGATCATGGCAAAAAACCAATTGCTCATATCCATGCTGCTCCATCTTGTTAAAAATCCCCATTTACAAATCCCCCCTGTAAAAAATTAGTATTCCATCTGGTAGTACTTAAACGCAAGAAATGTGCCAGTATAAGAGTACCCGTCAAAACCGTAATAACCGTCCAGACAAAGAAAAATCACTGCAAGACTTTGCATCAATTGCAAAATCCTGCAGTGAATGGTTTTGCAGTCAGACCTGGCTGCCTGTTATCCCATATTTCTCCAGCTTATAATACAGGGTACGCAAAGAAATATTAAGGTGACGGGCGGTTTCAGCCCGGTTGCCGCCATACCCGGCAAGAACACCTGCAATAGCCCGCCGTTCTGCTTCCTCCACCGTTTCTGCCAATGTTCTCCAGGGTACAATAGCATTCACTGAGGCGTTACTCTCTGCGTTTGACCCGGTCCTGGCCGTAAGCGGCGGTAAATGAGGCACTATAATCGTATATTCATTAAAATGCATATTAATCAGGGCGCGGCCAAGGACATTCTCCAATTCCCTCACATTCCCCGGCCAGCCGTATTCGGCCAGCAGGGCTGCTGCGTCATCTGCTATCCCCTGCACAGAGCGTCCGTACTCCCGGTTGAGCTTGGTCAACAAATGCCGGGCTAACTCCGGCAGATCCCCGATCCGCTGGCGCAGCGGCGGAATGGTTATTGGGAAAACGCTGATCCGGTAATAAAGGTCTTTGCGGAAATTACCCTTTTTCACCTCTTCTTCCAGGTTCTTATTGGTAGCGGCGATAATTCTCAGATCAAGGTCAAACGCCCTGACGCCGCCGACCCTGATAATCTCCCGCTCCTGCAGCACCCGCAGCAATTTTACCTGAAGAGACGGCGGAATCTCGCCAATTTCATCAAGAAACAGCGTACCGCCATCAGCCTCTTCAAACAGGCCTTTTTTACCGCTTTTAAGAGCCCCGCTGAATGCCCCGGCCTCATAGCCAAATAACTCACTTTCCAACAGCGTCTCCGGGATCGCAGCACAATTTACCCGGACAAACCGCCGGTATTTTCGCTGGCTGGCACTGTGGATGGCATGGGCAAACAACTCTTTCCCGGTCCCGCTCTCCCCTGCCAGCATCACCGTAACAGGCGTAAGCGCAGCCCGGCCGGCATTCTCCACCGCCGCCTGCATCACCGGCCCCCGGGCCACGATATCGTCAAACGTATAGCGGGCCTGCCCCCGGTCCATCAGCGCGGTCACACCGGCAAGTTCCTCTGAGAGGAATTTTAATTCCGAGATGTCATGCGCCATTGCCACACTGCCGCGCAACCGGCCATCGACAATTAGTGGCGCCGCATTAATAATAACCTCGCGATTGTCAGGTCCAACCTTTAACGGTACTCCCCGCACCGCCTCCATCGATTGCATCACCCGCAGATGAACACTTTCTCCCTGGCGGATGTCCACGGTAGGCGATTTACCCATAACTTCTTCCTTGCGCATCCCGATCAGCCGCGTATAGGCGGGGTTGACCATTATGATTTTTCCCTGGTCATCCACAACAGAAATGACATCCTGTGAGGTATTGATGATGGCCTCCAATAATTTTTTCATTTCTTTGATGCAAGTCATTTCCTCGGCTAACTGGCGAATTTCGGTCATATCCCGGAACACGGCCACTGCACCCACAATCCGGTTCGCTTCATCCCGGACCGGAACACGGTTGGTAAGGATACAGGTGTCGCCAGTCTCCTGCCGCTGGTTAAGCTCAGGCAACCCCGTCTCCAACACGCAGTGCAGGCGTGAGCCGGGAATAATATCCTGCGCATATTCGCCATACGCCTCCCACGCCGCAATCCCCAACAGCCGCTCAGCGGCTGTGTTGAACAGTATGATTATCCCTTTTTTATTGACCGCAATGACGGCATCATGGGTCGAGTTCAAAATATCCTGCATTTCCCGGCTACTGATACTCCAGTCGTTGCTTGTGATTAATTTACGTACTTTCGCCACACAAACACCCTCCCCAAGCGACCTTCCTCTTGCTAGACTAAAAAGTCCACTCCTTATACCATATTTCTCCATGCGTCATTTAATTCCTCTCCTGGTAGTGGACAAATGCAATAAAAAAGCATAAAGTACCATTTATGGCACTTTATGCTAAGGACGCTATATTATAAAGTCACCGGAGGGAACTAAACCTAAGCTCACCATCAACCACATAAAAAGAGATAAATTGCAACGAATCATTGAGGCTCTTGATTAAGGCGCCGATAGAGACTCTGGTTCCGGGATGAATATAGCCGCTGACCCGAACCCGGCCTGGCTTGGCGGCATTGAGAATACACTCAATATTGGCTATACGCTGCCGCATCCCTTCTATTCGATCTGGCAGAGCCTTATATTCCAGTTCCTGTTTTTTATATCGTTCCCTTCTTTCACCGGCAAGAAGCCCAATCCCCTGATTCTGAAAGTGAGACATTGCTAATTTCAATTCATTATAGGTAACTTCTGCTTTCTTGATTTGCTGGCGAAGGTTAATGAGTTCGTCCTTGAGCAACGAATTAACCGCCACCTCGATTTCGGTAATCACACCGGATTGATTACCAATAGTGCTTGCCCGGATTAATTCACCGGCTGATATACGGCCGCCCCGGATAAGGCCCCGCCCACCTTCAACAATAACGCGCGAACCGGCATAGACAGAGCTAGTTAAGATAACATCATTGACGATAACATCCTCATCGGCATACACAGTAGCACTTTCAATGAAATTAACCACAAGGCGTTCCCGTGCTTTGATTACACTACGCTTCATGCCCTGGATTCCCTTACGCACAATAATGTTATTGGCCTCAACCATACCTCCGGATATCGTACCACATACCTCAACATTACCACCGGCTTTTACAAAAAAGTCCGGTTGTACAGAACCCCTGACAATGACACTGCCCTTAAAATCGATGTTGCCGGTAGCGTAGTCAACATCGCCGTCAATTACGATAATTGGTATGACATTAACACGCTTATCAAGAAATATGTACAAATGCCCATTGATCGCAGCATAAAGACGCCAGTCGTCGACATTAATTACATTTTGCCCCACAGGCATGGGGAGGTCTTTACCAGGCTTAGGCGGAAGCGGTAGTCCGAACACGTCGGTTCCCGGTATACCCGGTGTTGCGGGAATTTTTTCTACTAATAACTGGCCTTCTTCTACACAGAGAAACTTGTTAGTTTCTTTAAAGTCAACCCGCCCATCCTCCATTTCTATCGGGCGCCCCTGGCTGTCAGGATCGATGAAGTATTTTAGGAAGGCGTTGTCACCTCTGCAAGGCGGAGTACCACGGGCACAAATAATATTAGTTGCTGAATGGGTTTGCGTAAGCATAGTTAGAGCCTCTTCGTCAATCCCAGAACAGACACCGGCAGCCTGTAATTCACCTAAAAGCTGGGAACGTGTAGCCAGCGGTTTATCTACGGGAATATTGACACTAACCCTGGCTTCCAGGCGCTCGAATCCAACCTTGACACGAATCAGGTTCTCTGGCGGTAAAACGGCTGGCTGTGAACTGACAATAAGTACCGGTGTCCCCATCGCTTCCCTGATTGCCACGGAAATGAAATCACTGTCAAAGTTGGTGCATTGCCGCTCTGTCAAATCCTGAATTATTGCCGTTTTCGATACAGGCCACCCACCGTTGCCCGGAGCCCATACACTGAGATACACACCCGCATCATTAGCACTGATTTCATACCGACCATCTTGCTTGGGCTGGGTATTGACAATAAGCGTCGGTCTACCCACAGCTTCCCGAATGACCACCGAAATGAAATCACTGTCAAAGTTGGTGCATTTTCGTTCTGTTAGTTCCTGAATAATTGCTGCTTTTGAAACCGGCTTGCCGCCGATTCCCGGAGCCCACACACTAAGATACACGCCAGCATCGTGAGCACTGATTTCATACCGCCCATCGATCTGCGGCCCTGTATTGACAATGAGTACCGGTGTCCCCATCGCTTCCCTAATTACTACGGAAATGAAATTACTCTCAAAGTTAGTGCATTTTCGCTCTGTTAATTCCTGAATAATTGCTGCTTTTGTTACCGTCCAGCCGCCCTTGGCCGGAGCCCATACACTAAGGTATATGCCAACATCGTTAGCAGTAATTTGATACCGGCCGTCTTGTGCCCCAGACATAACTGAATGATCCATGAAACCACATCCTAGTCCATTAATCAGGTTATTAAGCACGCACTATACCTTTTGCACCGTTCCGGTAGCTAACCCGCGTACACATGAATAGCCTCTGGATTCACAGCTGGTAATAGCGGACGGACCGGAGCCTTGGCTAGAGACACTTATTATAATCAATATCGTATAATGAATGACCTGATCATATAGGCTAATTGTCCTAGTGGTTGTTGGATGGTTGTTGGATGGCGCACCAAGGGGGCCAAATCAGTTCAAAAGAAAAAATCCCCCTATGGCAGTATTTGAATCTGCAATAAGGGGATCGCTCTATTTAATTATTATCTAGAAGCCTCTTTGCTGTATATCACAAAAAGCAGACATTCTATTTACTCTTTACGATGAAGGAAGTTCGAACATTCCCTGGCTTTCGGAAAGAATGTTCAATTGAAAAAAGTACATGACAAGATACAGAATTGCTATTAGCAGGAACAAGCCGTATACCACTTTGTTTGACATATGCTCACCCTCTGTTTTAGCATAGCATCAGCTGTTTGGTTTTGTGTTAATTGCATGTTATAAATTGGTTAATTTTATGATTTTTGTCTCGATAGGATCAGTTGTACAGTATGTAAGAATTTTGCTATAGCTTAGCAAAAAATGTAAAAAATCGTCAATAGGGACTCTGGTCCTATTGACGATTTTAATTATATATGCAATAACCCTTGAAGCTTTCTTGTCCTTATTATATATTTGAAGCAATACCCTCTAAAAAGTCTCCCCGCACTAGCCCGTAGCTTACAACTCACAGCCAATCAGCTCGACAAAGCGCTTCACCAGATCAGGATCAAACTCAATCCCGGCCAGGGCCTGCAATTCTTTAGCAGCGGCAGTCGGACTGATGGCCTTTCGGTATGACCGGTCATGGGTCATGGCGTCGTAGGCATCCACAATATGAATGATTCTGGCCTCAAGCGGTATGTCCAGACCGGCAAGACCAAGTGGATAACCTGCCCCGTTCCACCATTCATGGTGTTTAAGAATCCAGTCTGCAACAGGTGCCAGTTCTACAGTTAGTTTAGCAAGATGAAATCCGGTCTCCGGATGGCGGTGCATAATCGCCCACTCATCTGCAGATAATGGTCCAGGTTTTTCTAAAATAGTCTCAGGAATTAAGATTTTGCCAATGTCATGGAACTGTGCCAACAGCCGCAAATGATTAATTCCCTCTTCTGTAAAACCGAGAGCTGCTCCCAGGCAGGCCGCAGTGTGCTGCATACGCTCACAATGCCTGCTTAAGCTAGTGTCTTGCATGAACAGCGGGCTTATCACTGTTTTCAGCAAATTACTGCTTATTAGTTGAATATGCCGCATTTTCTCCTGATACATCCCGGCTTCAGCCCGTTTAACCAAAGAGAAAAAATCGTTCTGCGATAAATCACCGACAACATGGCCGATAGCCATATTAAATGGAAGTAAATTATGCTGCTTACGCTCTTCTTTAAGCTGTTGCCGGATAGACTGAATAATAGAATGCATGATCTCAGGGGTGGCATTAAAGATGATACCAGCAAATTCGTCGCCGCCGGTGCGCACCACAATGCCCTGCTGGCTGACGGCGCTTTTAATGATATTTGACGCCGCTTTCAGCCACTGATCACCGGCATCCCGCCCGATAATATCATTGACCAGTTTCAGATTATCTATATCACAGACCAGCACCCCGGCGACCTGTACTTGCCGCTTGTGCAGCTTGTAGGGCATTTCCTCAAAATAATTACGGTTATACAGGCCTGTCAGGGGGTCATAATAACTGAAATATTTTAAATATTCCCGAATGCGAACCTGACTGGTAATATCCCGGCCAATGCCGATAAGCCCGACAACTCTGCCTGTAGCATCACAAACAGGCAATTTATTCACCTCAAAAAATCGTTTTTCTCCATCTGCTGCTAACTGACTATCCTTAGATACGGTGATCAATCGCTGTTCACAGACAATC